>JBFXBB010000084.1:0-10204 GCA_050183685.1 Amphiplicatus sp. | reverse complement strand
ATCAAATTGAGCCACAAGGCGACCGCCAACATTTTCAAACCTTTTAGTGCGGTCACGCAGAATATCTTCATTATAGGCATCAATTGATATTAGCCACTCGATCAAAATGTCTATTAGGTCTTCTGGTGATCGACCGTGATAGGACAATGGGGCAATGGCGCGGAGCGTTTTCTCAAACTCGCCTCCAATCTCCTTCAGTGACTCAGTGAGTTCCGCCTCATCTTTGCGGTTGGCCGCAGCGCCATGGTTTTCACAGGTAATCAAGAACGCGGCTTCTTGGCCTGAGGCCGTTATTCGTTGTACCCAACCGCGCCCTTCAAATCGTGAGATTAGTTCCTCCGCAACGTCGAGGGACAAGTTCCAGCGGTAAGCGTCGTTGGTCGCGGACGCTATTTCCGCCGGGTCGTAGGGTCTGCCATTTCTTTCCATCAAGATCGGTTGAAAGAACGGTAATATGCTGTCGAGGATGTCGGCCGAGCCTCGCCGGAAATCTTCCAGTATGGCGTAGATGCGGACAGCGCGATCGGTGAGCCTGCTCATTGCACTGGTGCCTCTAAGTTCGTGTCAGCTTAGTACTTAAATTTGGCATTTTTCGATCAAATAACGCGATTTGGCTCAGCGGTCGACGACAATCAAAAAAGCATACTCTTTTAGACGTGCGACCCACGTGTCTCAAAAGTTGTCGAATAATTCTTTCTCAAAACCTCTTAAGAGAGACGCGACACAGTTGCCGTGCGAAGCGCTGAATAATTAGACAATCATAAATCCAGCTAGACCGGGTGCTGCTAAATTGATCATCTAATGTCCGCTGGGAGGATTTTGAGGAGATCTTCGCGAGCGTTTTGCTGGGTTTAGTGGCTCGGCTTTTGTTCCGCCAGACGCACCCCAGGCCCACCGCCATTGGCATCGATGAATGCAACGCCGGCATCTTCTAGCGCGGCCCGGATCGCAGCGAGATTATTTCGGTTTGGTGTGCGGCGGCCGTTTTCAAAATCGACAATAACACTTCTGGAAACCGAAGCAGCCTCCGCCAAAGTTGCTTGATCCATGTCCACGAGGCCGCGGGCTGCTCTGCATTGATCTGCGGAAATAGTCATTTTGACTGATATTAGCCTTTTTGATTGACTTTAAGTCGGAACTCAGTCATATTGTCTAACACAGATTACTCGTGCGGAGGGCATCTCCGCATGAGGGGCGACGATTCGCGCAAAAAAGCGAGGAAGCCTTAATATGACCAATCGCCGAAAATCCAAATTGTCGCGAAACCGCCGCGGGCTCGCGCGCAAGGGTAAGGGGGAGGGCAATGCACTAAATACCGTTGATATCTCCGACCGGCTTTACACTATCATGGCGGAACTTTTCGTCGTCTCCGACGCTGTCGCCGGAAGCGAGCTTGATGGCCCCAAAGTGAACGGCTTGCGGATGATCCTTTTTCGTCAGATCGACGAGATCAGAAGTCTCAAAGACATCATTCACCCGCGGACGCCACGGAAAACCGAGGAGGCCGCATCATGACGACCCGCCGACACCTTTTACAAGGCGCAGCTTCGTTGATTGCGCCCGCCGAATTCGAATTTGGAGGAACGCCCGAATTTTCGCTGAGCGACTCTCCCTTTGGTATTCTGATCAACGAATATCGCGAAATGCTCGATCAGCTCGACCGCCTGTTCGCTGTCCGCAACCGGGTCGAAAAAATCGCGTTCGCCCAGAAAGGTGATGGAAGGGACTGCTCGGAGCTGCGCCTTATCGATCAGAAAGCAAACGCCTGGTATCAGACCGAGAAAGAGATGATCCGGCTTGCATCGCGCACGCGCGCAGCATCTGTCGACGAGGTCGTCCAGAAGTTGATTTTGTGGCGGTTGGTTCAATTCGACCAGCCAAGCTTCAACAATGCGTGCGACATGATTCCCTTTTCGGCCTATCGCGATCTGCTTTTCCTAGCCGAAAGAGAGTCGCTGACAAAGGAGTCGGACGAAAAAGCACTGGCAGTCGTGTGGGACGATGAAGCGTTTAACTACTCCGCCGACGATGATGATGATTTTGACGATGACGAACCGTTTTACGGCGAAGACGAAGAAGAGTGAGCAACGGGGTTTACCGAGCCGTTTGCGCTAATGAACAAAGCAAATGTCTGCCGGTGATGTTAAGGTTCCGCTAGTGACCTTTGGACCGAAGAATTTCGCCGATTTTGCGCTGGATCGTCGCAACACTTGGAAGATCGGATTCGTCAAACTCCTCAGCGGCGCGCTTCCATGCCTCATATGCAAGCAGCTTTTTCGGAAGATTGGGCTTTTCTGTTCGAAGTTGCAGCAGCGCTTTAGTGATGCTGCTCCATGCGGCCTTTTGCGGTCGGCCGCGCGTGCTTTGTAAAGAATCCAACTCTCTTACTTTTTCGAGGTTCGCTACCAGTCTTGCGCAGTCATCCTCCTCTAGAAAAGGCGGTAACGGGATTTGGCGCAGCGTAAACCAGCGGCGCAATTTATTACGCGGCACATAGATTTCTTTGAGATAGCGCCGTCCGGCCTTCGGGTAATGATAGAAAGGCGTCTTGGTGAGCGCCGCGAACGCCTCTTCCTGACCTTCTGGTCTAGTTATGTCGTGCAGCAAGGCATGCCATTGCGAGGCGTCGCCGGGCAGCGCGTCGAGTGATTCCATGACGCTGGCGATGGTCATCCGGTTTGCGCCGAAATATTGCTGCGGTTTCGGCGAGAGTTTCCGTTGGGCGGGTGTCATTTCCGCGGGCGGCGTCTCTATCGGCACATGCAGCCAGTTTCCAGCAGCGTCGCGAGCCTCTCGCGCGGCCTTGTCGAATAGATCGATGGGAGAGGGGTCGAATGCGCCGGAGAAGACGGCGCGCGCCAGCATGTCCATGATGTCGGCGCTTTCGAGGCCGGCATGGTTTTCAGCGGCAAGCCTTGCGGCCCGGCCGAGTTTCAGGAAACGTTCATCGAACGGCGAAATGTAAGACGGCATGGCGTTCATCCTCATACTCTACAGGTTCATCATCGGGTTTTTCTTTCACTTCAGTTTTATGCTGACGGCCCTCGGTTGGCATCGCGTCGCGGATAAAAGCGACCGCTCGTTCCGCTAGCGCTGCGCGAGCGTCCTCTGCATAGTGGATGTAACGTTGCGACGTTGAGAGCTTGCGGTGACCGAGCGCCGCCATGATCTCGGCGGCCTGAGCGCCCTGCATCGCCATGTGAGTTGCGAGGGAATGGCGCAAGCCATGAAGGCCGATTCCTTCAGGGAGTTTCGCTTCGGTCCGCACGGCTCGCCAGTCTTTGGTGACATTGATGCATCCGGGCTCGCCTTTTCGGGAGACTGGATAAACGCGGCCCGCTGCATCTTTGCGCATAGGCGGAAAGACCGGCCCATCAGGTGGGCCGCTTTGCTGGCGCGACAGAATTGCGCGCGCCAGTTCAGGCAGCCCGATGATACGTGATTTCGCCGTCTTCTTCCCGGTCTTGTGCCGCTTGGAGGATTTGATGATGACGCCGCGCGGCAGGTCGATCTCACTCCAGAGTAGTCCGGTGATTTCGCTGCGCCGGGCGCCGGTGAGGGCGATGAGCCGGAATATGTCAGCCACGGCCGGCCGGATGCGGCTCTCACGCTCCATCACATCAAGAGTTTCGAACAGGCGCCGGTAATCCTCGGCGTTGCGCATCACGATATCGCGCTCGCCGTCCCCGCCTTTGTCTATGTCGCGGGCAGGGTTTCTCTCAACCAGCCCTTCCTTTCCGGCCCAAGAATAGATAGCCGCCAGGATGCGCATGGATTGCCGTGCGGTTCCTTCGCCGCCGCGGACGATAGAACGAGCGCGCCAACCAATTTTTACGTTTCTCGCCGTCTTTCCGGTAGTGATTTCCCGGCGGGCTTTTTTTACCTGCTCGGTAGTCAGCTTGCGGGCGAATTTCTTGCCGAGCAGGGGGCGCAGGTGGTTCTCGATTCTGCCTTTGTCCGTTTCGCGCGTGCTCTTTGCCTTTTCTTTGAAAGTCTCGCTTGCGAGATAGGCGTCGAAGAGTTCCCCGACCGACATTTCCGCTTGTGCGACTTTTTTCTCCTCCAGCGGATCGCCGCCCTTGCGGACGCATTCGGACATTTCCTGCGCGCGCTGGCGTGCCTGATCGAGCGTTAGAGACTCAACCTTTCCGATGGTGGCGCGTCGACTGCGGCCTTCCGCCGTCCGGTATTGAAAGACGAAGCTCTTCCTGCCGCTAGGGAAAACCGAAAGCCCGAAGCCCCATGGTTTTTCGTCCCAGACATAGTAGCGCTCAGCTTTTGTTTGGGAGGAGGCGATCAGACTCTTGGTGATCCGGGGCATTCACCGCTCGCTTTCGTCCGTTCCGGTCTTGCTTACCCAGACGCTGGGTAAGCGTATGGTAAGCAAGATCGCTCAAATCGGGACGAATTGTAGCATTACCTCCGGACTGCGTCATCAATATAATATCTTTATTTTCAGATATTTATCCAACTTCAGCAAAGTCAGGCAAACACGCGCAAATCACTTACCGCTGCACTGTCACGCCGGAGGTCGCGGGTTCGAGCCCCGTCACTCGCGCCACAAAATCAAAGACTTAGAGAGTCTTTTCAAAGCAAGTTCCGACTCATTCCGACTCCCTTGGCCGGGAAATGCCGACTCTGTCCTCAAGCGCCGGGCGCTGGCGTCGACCTCGATCAAAAGACAGATGCGGCGAGCGCGCCGGCGACGGCCGCTCCCGCAAGAAGCGGGAGGAGCCCTGTCTTAAATCGAAAGAGGGCCAATGCCGACAGCGCCGCGAGCGCAAGCGCGAGCATGTCCAGCGAGCCCAAATCCGGCGCGATCGTGTCAAGCGGGCCGATGCGAACCTCATGCACGGTCCGGAAAGTCACATGCAGCGCGAACCAGATCGACAGGTTGAGCACAACGCCGACGACCGCCGCCGTGACGGCGGCAAGCGCGGCGTTCAGGGCTTTCGCCTTGCGCAGGGTTTCGAGGAACGGGCCGCCAAGGAAAATCCAGAGGAAGCAAGGAACGAACGTCGTCCACAGAACGATCAGGCTGCCAAGGGCGCCCGCGACAATCGGAGGAAGCCCCGTCGCCGCCTTCGCCGCCGCGACGAAGCCGACGAATTGCAGCACCAGAACAAGGGGCCCCGGCGTCGTTTCGGCGAGCCCGAGCCCGTCGATCATTTCGCCGGGCGTCAGCCAGGCGTAAGTTTCAACAGCCTGCTGCGCCACATAGGAAAGCACCGCGTAAGCGCCGCCGAAAGTAACGACCGCCATTTTTGAGAAGAACAGCGCCTCTTGTGAAAAGACATTGTCCGTCCCTGCGAAAATCATCAGCGCCGCTACCGGCGCAAGCCAAAGAACAAGGCATGCGCCAGCGGCGATAAGCCCGCGTCGCATGGAGACCTTGGAGTCATCGGCGACGCCGCCGGGGCGGGTTTCGGCGCTCGTTTTTGTCGAAAACCAGTTCCGTCCCGCACGGGCGCTGGCAAAGCCGATTGCGGCCGCCGCCGCGACGATCAACGGAAACGGCGCGTCGAACAGGAAGATTGCGACGAAGGCGGTCGCGGCGAGAACATAAGCCGGGCGTGATTTGAGAGCGCGTTTCGAAATTTTCAAAAGCGCCTCGATGACGATTGCAATGACGGCCGCCTTCACGCCGAAGAAGACGCCTTCGATAAGACTGAGATCGCGATACTGCGTGTAAAGAATGCTCAAGCCGAGGATGACGGCCGCGCCCGGCAGGACGAACAGAACGCCCGCGACAACGGCGCCCCAGACGCCGTGCAAACGCCAGCCGATATAGGTTGCGAGCTGCTGCGCCTCGGGGCCGGGCAGCAACATGCAGAAATTCAGCCCTTCGAGAAACCGCGCCTCGTCGATCCATTTGCGCTCGTCGACCAGCATCCGGTGCATCAGCGCGATCTGTCCGGCGGGGCCGCCGAAGCTCAAGACGCCGATGCGCAGCCAGATCCGGGACGCCTCGCCGATTGTCGGCGAGGCGGGCGTTGCTTGGTCTTGTTCAATAACCGAGACGCCAGCCATGCGTCATCCTCCTCTCGATTGAGGGATAGGACGATGCTTGGGCTGAGAGCCTGACGCCGGGAGACCGTGGCCCCGGAATTGATATTTTAAGACGGCGCCGCGCCCCGCCGCAATATCTTTATGACGATAAAGGCGTCGACATAAGAGACGGCGGCCTCCGTCGTCTATCGGATAGGTCCGCTCATCCCTGTCGAGCCGGCAATGAAAGCGGGCGAATCATAGGCCGCTCCGGGGGGGGAGCGGAGCGGGGCGGGCGTCACGCCCGGCGAGGCTTAGAGCGTGACGCCGAACCGCGCGAGGATCGCCGTCATGGCGAGATAGAGCGCGGCGGTGAGGCCAATCCCGGCGATGAGCGCGAGCCAGAACGGCGCGCCCGCCCGCAACATGAACGGAATGAGCTGGAACATCGGCAAGCTCGGCAGCACATACCAGAAGGTCGCCTGCGCGTGATCGGCGAGCCTCGTTGCATCCTGCGTATCGCGCCAAAGCCACACCATGCCCAAGACGGAAATCAGCGGCATGGAGGCGACAAGGGCGCCGAGCGCGGGACTGCGTTTTGCAATCTCCGAGACGGCGAGGATCAGCAGCGCGGAGATGACGGCTTTAACGGCGAGGTACAGCATGGCGGCTTCCTTGGGCGATCGCGCCGGCCCGGTAACGCCCCGATTCTACAGCGCATTGAGGAGGGCGATGACCGGAGATTTTCTTCGTTCTCTAAAGGGCGCAAGGGCTGCATCGGGCCGGTTAACCAAAAATCCATGCTGTTGTCCTAAAATAGGGACTGCGATGAAAACATTCGTCCTGGAACGCGTTAACGCCCGCTTGCAGTCCATCAAGGGCCTGCCGCCCAGGGACTTCGAGGGCGTTCCGCCGCCCATCCGTTCGGACAAGAGAATGCCGACGCATTTATTCGCGTTGGCCATGACCGAGGACGGACGAGAATTCAGTTGCGTGGTGCAAAATCTGAGCGCTGGCGGCGCCGGAATTTCGATGGCGAGAATCAATGAATTGCCGGAGGAATTCCTGCTCGCGATCGACGGCTATCCGTTCCCGACGCTCGTCCGCCTGGTTTGGTGGCATGAGGCGATGGGCGGCGTTGAATTTCTGAAGAGAGCGAACTGACCTTGCTTTTTCAAACGCAGACTGAGCGTATGCGGAAAATCTTGGGAGATTGCGCTTCGCGATCGACGTCAAACGCCGTCGAGCGCTGCTAGCGGCGACGGAATAGCGCGGGGGGGGAGCGAGAGCCATGTCTTTCATCTGGGCGGCTTTTGCGGCGCTTCTTTGTTGGGCCGCGATCTGCGACGCTCGGACCTATCGGATCCCGAATTGGATATCGGCGGCGCTGGCGGGGCTGTTCGCCGTCGCGGCGATCGCCTCGGGCGCGGCGCTTTGGGATTTCTGGCCGCATCTTGCCGTCGGCGCGGGCGCGTTCGCGATTGGCTATCTCCTTTATCTCTTCACCAATATGGGCGCGGGCGACGCCAAGCTCGCCGCCGCCGTCGCGCTTTGGGCGGGCGCTTCCGGCCTTTATGCGTTGGTCGTCGCGCTGGCCGTCGCGATGGCCATTCTCGCCCTCGGGCTTGTCGCGCTGCGCCTCTTATTGGGCCGTCTCTTGAAGACGGCGCCGGCGATGCGGATTTTGACGCGCGGCGCGCCCGCGCCGCTCGGCGTCGCGATTTCGGCGGCGGCGATCGTCGCCTCGGCGCGCTTTGACGGCGCGCTATGGGCGTTTTGAGGCGTCAATTCTTTCGCGCTTCGGCCTGCATCGCCTTCAGCACTTTGAGATTCTCGTAAGCGATCCCGTAAAAGGCGGGATGAGCCTTGATCGCGGCGTCGAAAAAGCGCTCGGCCTCGTCGAGCCGGCCCTGAAGCATGGCGACATAGCCGGCATTGTTGAGTTTTTGCGCCCGCTTCCTTGCGTCGGGTTCGGCGGCGGCGATTTCGCTCAGCGAGGCCGCGCTGCTGGCGTTGGCGAGTTCGAGATTGGTCGCGGCGCGATCGAAATTCGAATCGGCGGCGAGGGCCTTGCGAAAAAGCCCGGCGGCCTCGCCGGGTTCGCCGCGCGCGAGCATCGAGACGCCGTGATTATTGTAAATGACGGGCTTGTCGCCGCCGGCCGCGAGCGCGGCGCCGTAGGCCTCGTCCGCCTTGGCCCAGTCATGAGCGAGATCCCTGAGCTGGGCGAGGCCGAGCCAGGCGCGCCAGGCCTTGGCGTCCTCGGCGACGGCGGCGGTCAAGGCTTCATAGGCGCCGTTCTGATCGCCCGTTATCAACGCGGCCTGGCCGAGGCCTTCGAGCGCGCGCACGCGCCATTCAGGAACTTCCGCGACGGCGAGATATTCAGCGCGCGCCGCTTGCGCCTCGCCGCCGGACCGCAAGGCCTCGGCGAGGCCGTAGCGCGCCGCGACATCGCTCGAATCGGTCGAAAGGAGCGCGCGATAGGCGGCTGCCGCCTCTTTGTGCCGGCCGTCGCGGGCGAGAGCGTCGGCCTGGGCGCGCGTCGCGCCGCTGATGCGCTCGACCATCGCGATTTCGGGCGCAGGCTTGTCCGCGGCGCAGCCGGCGGCGAAGAAAATGGCGAAAAAAAAGGTGGCGCGCATTGCATCGCTCCTCCGACGAGCCTCCGAACCGCTCTAGGCCGCTTTGCGGCCGCCGTCTATCCGGCGACGGAGGCCGCCTTCGCCATTTCGCGGACGATCATGATGATCGACGGGCCGATGAGGACGATAATCGTCGGCGGCACGGTGAACATGATCGCGCCGAGAGCGAGTTTCACCGGCATCATATTCGCCTTTTCCTCGGCGCGCATGTAACGCTTGTTGCGCATTTCGGCGGCATAGACGCGCAAGGTGTCGGCGATCGAAACGCCGAATTTATCCGCCTGTTTCATCACGGTGACAAAGGCGCCGACATCGTCGACGCCGCAACGGTCCGAGAAATCGGCGAGCACCCGATCGCGTTCCTTGCCGGCGCGCAGTTGCCCAACGACGAGTTGCAGTTCGTCTGACAATATTTTCGCCGAGCGGCTGATCTCGCTGGCGACGCGTCCGATCGCCTGATCGAGACCGTGCCCCGCCTCGATGCAGACAAGCATCAAATCGAGCGCGTCCGGAAAGGCGCGCTCGATGTCGATTTTGCGGTAGGCGATGCGCCGCTCGATCCACATGTCCGTTCCGAAGAAAGAAAGAGCGACGACCATCAGCATCATCGCGACGGCCGGAAGCGGCTGGGCGGGATCCATCACAGCCGCGAAAATAAGCGCCCCGAGCAGGAAGCCGGCAAGGGCGACGCCCCACTTCACGGCGAAATAGACTCGAACGGCGCCGGCGTTTCTATAGCCCGCCCGGAAAAGCCTTGTGCGGATTTTCGAGGCGCGTTCTTCGTCCGAGGGCGTCAAAAAACGTTCGAGCGCGCTCAGCCTGTCGTCTTCGGAAACAAGACGCTCTTCCGTCGACCCTCGTGCGAGGCTCTTTTGCGCGACCTCGCCGTAAAGGCGGCGGGCAAGACGTCCATTTTGCGTGACGTAGCCGGATACGCCGATCCAGAAAAATCCGATAGCGGCGGATCCGAAGGCGACCGCGATGAGAAGGGGAACGAGCTCTATCATCTAAACCTCAAGCTTCGTCATCATCTTCATGGCGATGACATTGATGATAAGCAGTACGACGACGAGCGCGATAAGATGCGGAAAATAGTGGAAGTCGCTGACTTTATCATAATAGCCGGGCTGCATGCCGTTCATGACGAAGATCATGACGATCGGAAAGAGCGACAGGAACCACGCCGAGAAGCGGCCTTCCACGGTGAGCGCGCGGACTTTTCGGAAAAGCTGGAAACGCGAGCGGATGATTTTCGACAGCCCGGCCAATATTTCGGCGAGATTGCCGCCCGCCTCATGATGGATCTGCACGGCGACCGAGAAGAAACGCAGATCCTGAAGGTCCATCCGTTTGGTCAGAGCCTGAATGGCCTCGGGCGGGGTTTTGCCATACATGACCTGCCGCGCGGCGATGTCGAATTCCGGTCCGATCGGCGCCGGCATCTCCTTGGCGATCGTCTGCAAAGCGGCGCTCAGAGGGTGGCCGATGCGAAGACTTCTCACGATCAGGTCCAGCGCATCGGGAAATTGCTCCTCGAATTTTAAGGCTCTTTTCCTCGCTTTCCCCTTGAG
>JBFXBB010000083.1:0-10249 GCA_050183685.1 Amphiplicatus sp. | reverse complement strand
GTAAGCAGCATTTCCTGAATGATCTCCGGCAAGGTTGTCGCCTCGGAGCGGACGGCGCCCGTCAGCGGATAACAGCCGAGCGTCCTGAAGCGCACTTTTTCAAGTTTTGGCTTTTCGCCCTTGTCGAGCGGCATGCGCTCATCGTCGACCATGATGAGCGCGCCGTCGCGCTCGACGATCGGCCGCTCGGCGGCGAAGTAGAGCGGCGTGATTGGAATGTTTTCGCGATAGATATATTGCCAGACGTCGAGTTCGGTCCAGTTCGACAGGGGAAAGACGCGAATCGACTCGCCCTTGTCGATGCGCGCGTTATAAATGCTCCAAAGCTCCGGACGCTGATTTTTCGGGTCCCACCGGTGCTGCGCCGAGCGAAAGGAGAAGATGCGCTCCTTGGCGCGGGACTTTTCTTCGTCGCGCCGCGCGCCGCCGAAGGCCGCGTCGAATTTGTATTTGTCGAGCGCCTGTTTGAGGCTTTGCGTTTTCATGATGTCGGTATGGATCTGCGAGCCGTGGGTGAACGGCCCGATGCCCTGCTTCACGCCGTCCTCATTGACATGGACGATGAGCTTCAGGTCAAGGCGCCGCGCTTCGCGGTTGCGAAACTCGATCATCTCCCTAAACTTCCAGGTCGTGTCGACATGCATGATCGGGAAGGGCGGTTTCGCCGGATAGAAGGCCTTCATCGCGAGATGCAGCATCACGGAGGAATCCTTGCCGATCGAATAGAGCATCACCGGGTTTTCCGCCTCGGCGACGACCTCGCGCATGATGTGGATCGCCTCGGCTTCGAGCCGGTCGAGATGGCTGAGGGGCTTCGCCGGGAGGATCGGAATGGGCGCGGTCGCGCGCCTTGTTTCGGCTTCGAGCGCGGTGAGGCGCGCGGTCGCCTCTTCAAGCGTCTTCAAAGTGCATTGCCCGCCATCCTTGAGGCGTGCAAGGCCCTTGCCGTCGTTCAACAATTTGCGCGAGATCGTCGACAGCGACAGGCCGCTGGCTTCGGCGTAGCGTTCCGCACGGACGAGAAGGTCAGTGATCTGCGACACGGGTTCTCCGTGGGACTAATCCCGACAAAATAACGAATTTTCCTAATTAAGACCGAAAATCGTGGGACGCAAGCAATGATCCCTGAAATTCATTCGAATTCTATGGGATAAATCCCGCTTATGCGACGCTATGGCCTCGGCGCCAAAGTCGAATGAGCCTATATTAACTTTATGAGAAGGAGGCTGTCATGACTGCGCTTTCCGCCAATCCCAAAACTGAGATCCCTTTGCGCGGCATTCCCCAATCGGCCGCCATGCTCGCCTATGCGGGCGCCTTGCCGCTGATCGTCTGGGCGCTGCTCATCCTCGTGCGGCCCGAAAGCTACGGCGTCTTCGCGAAAGAGTTCATGATCGTCTATGGCGGCGTTCTAATCGCCTTTTTCGGCGGCGTTCGCTGGGGCGTCGCCGTGATGCGACCCGAGGGGCCGGGTTTTCGGAACCTTCTCGGCGGCGTCATTCCCGTCATCGTCGCGATGCCGATTTTCTTTATGGGCGACGACAGGCTGAAGCTCATCATGATCGCGATCGCGCTGCCGATCCTCCTCGTAGACGATCTTCGGGCGACGCGGCGCGGCTCGGGCGCGCCCGACTGGTATCTCGGCGTGCGTGCGCCCCTGACCGTTTTGATGGAGATTTCCTTTCTCGTGGCCTTGGCGGCGACGCTGCGCGGCTAGCGCGCAAGGGCGACGAGAATTTCGGGGGAGGCAGTTGACGCCGCCGCCCGTTTCGCGCTCACGCTTTGCTCATGGAATTTTGGCAGATCGCGCTTCTCGCGCTGGTCGGCTTCGCCTCGGGCTGGATCAATGTGCTCGCCGGCGGCGGCTCCTTGTTCACCGTGCCGGTGATGGTCTTTCTCGGCATGCCGGGGCCGATGGCGAACGGGACCAACCGGATCTCGATCGTCGCGCAGAATCTCTTCGCCGTCGGCGCCTTCCGCCGCAAGGGCTTTTCCGATTTCCGCCTGTCGGCGACGCTGTCGCTCGCCGCCTCGATCGGCGCCTATGTCGGCGCCATGCTCGGCGTTGATCTTGCGGGCGAATGGTTCGAGCGGACGGTCGCGTTGACCATGATCGCCGTGATGATCCTGATGGCGACGGGCGAGACCGAGAAGGCGCCGCCGCCGTCGGAGAGGGCCGGCAAGGCGAAGAATGTCGTTCTCGGGCATATTCTCATGGTCGGGGCGGGCTTTTGGGGCGGCTTCATCCAGATCGGCGTCGGCTTTCTCATCATGCCGATCCTTTACCGGGTGATGGGGCTCGACCTTGTGCGGGTGAACATGCACAAGGTCTTCATTGTGCTGATCTTTTCGGCGGTCGCCTTCGCTGTGTTCGCGGCGAAGGTCCCGATCGCCTGGGGGGCGGGCGCCGCCCTCGGTGTCGGCACGGCGGCGGGCGGCTGGCTCGGCGCGCATATGACGATCGCGCGCGGCGCCAAATTCATCAAGCGGGCGATGCTCGCCGCGCTCGCGGCGATGGCGGTGAAGCTGTTGTTTTTCTGAGGCGGTTGTTCCGAGACGGCGCGCTTCGCCCCGTAATTCCTCTGTCTGTCAAGAAAAAGTTTTCCGGAGGCGTTTTGCCGCTTTTTTCCACAGGTCCCCAAAGGGTCTTTGCCTTTGACACGGCCCTGCGGCTGCTGCACCTATAGGGCCGTCTCGCGCGCGCGGTTTTGCGCACAGTAAGCGCTTGAGAAAAAAGGGAAAATCATGATTACGCATGAGGTCCGGGCGCATCGCTCCAAGGACAATCTGAAGCGCGAGGATCAGCTCGCCTGGAAAATCGCCGAAGTCGCCGCCGACAAGGTCGGCGTCGACGCGGAGGCGACCGATATGATCATCAACCGCGTCATCGACAACGCCTCGGTGGCGATCGCCTCGCTGAACCGGGGGCCGATCAAGTCGGCGCGGGCGATGGCGAATGCGCATCCTCGCGCGGGCGGCGCGACGCTCTTCGGCATGCCCGCGAGCCATCGCGTTCACGCCGAATGGGCCGCCTGGGCGAATGGGACGGCGGTGCGCGAGCTTGATTTTCACGACACCTTCCTCGCCGCCGAATATTCCCATCCGGGCGACAATATCCCGCCGGTTCTCGCCGTCGCGCAGCAATGCGGCAAGGACGGCGCGGCGCTCATTCGCGGAATCGCGACGGGCTATGAAATCCAGGTCAATCTCGTGAAGTCGATCTGCCTTCACGAGCACAAGATCGACCATATCGCCCATATCGGCCCTTCGGCCTCGGCGGGGGTCGGCGCGCTCCTCGATCTGCCGACGGAGGCGATCTATCAGGCGGTGCAGCAGGGTCTGCATACGACCGTCACGACGCGCCAGTCGCGCAAGGGCGAAATCTCGTCCTGGAAAGCCTTCGCGCCCGCTTACGCCGGCAAGCTCGCGATCGAGGCGGTCGACCGCTGCATGAGGGGCGAGGGCGCGCCGAGCCCGATCTATGAAGGCGAGGACTCGGTCATTGCATGGATCTTGAACGGGCGCACGGAACGCGACAAGGGCGCGAGCCCTTATGAGCCGGCCTATCATGTGCCGCTGCCGGCAAAGGGCGAGCCGAAGCGCGCGATCCTCGACACTTATACGAAGGAGCATTCGGCGGAATATCAGTCGCAGGCGCTGATCGATCTCGCCTTCCGCATGGGCAAGAAGATCAAGGATTTCGACAAGGTTAAGTCGATCGTTCTGCACACGTCTCATCACACGCACTATGTGATCGGGACAGGCTCGGGCGATCCGCAGAAAATGGATCCGAAAGCGAGCCGCGAAACGCTCGACCATTCGATCATGTATATCTTCGCGGTCGCTTTGCAGGACGGCGAGTGGCATCATGTGAAATCTTATGCGCCCGAACGCGCCCAGCGCGCTGACACGGTGCGTCTATGGCGTAAAATCTCGACGGTCGAGGATCCCGAATGGACGCGGCGCTATCACAGCCGCGATCCGAAGGAAAAAGCCTTCGGCGCGAAAGTCGTCGTGACGATGGATGACGGTTCGGAGTTCGCGGACGAGCTCGGGATCGCGAATGCGCATCCCTTGGGCGCGCGCCCCTTCGGCCGCGCCGAATATATCAAGAAATTTTGCGCCCTGACGGATGAGATTCTCGAAAAAGGCGAGTCGGAGCGTTTTCTCGATCTCGTCCAACGCCTGCCCAAACTATCAGCGACCGAGGTCGCGCTGCTCAACCCTGTCGCGCCGGCGGGATATTTGGTGGAAAATCCGGCGAAAGGGATATTTTAACCTAGGGTGGATGGAGCGAAGCGATATCCGCGCCACGGGAGAACACAATGCTTTTTACGAAGAAACATGCCGCCGAAAAACGCGCCGATTTCCGCGCCAAGCTGAAATCGGGAAAGCTCTTGCGCTTTCCGGGCGCCTTCAATCCGCTTTGCGCGCAGATGATCGAACGCAAGGGCTTTGACGGCGTCTATATTTCCGGCGCCGTCCTGTCGGCCGATCTTTGCCTGCCCGATATCGGCCTCGCCACGATGACGGAGTTCGCCGAACGCGGCCATCAGATCGCGCGCGTGACCGACCTTCCGGCGCTGATCGACATCGACACCGGCTTCGGCGAGCCAATGGCGGCGGCGCGCACGGTGCGGACGATGGAAGAGTTAGGGCTCGCCGCCTGCCATATCGAAGATCAGGTGATGCCGAAGCGTTGCGGCCATCTCGACGGCAAGGAGGTCGTCGACGTCGCGACGATGGTCCAACGGGTTAAAGCCGCCGCGGAAGCAAAGCGCGATCCGAATTTCATCGTCATCGCGCGCTCGGATGCGCGCGCCGTCGAGGGTCTCGACAAGGCGGTCGACCGCATCAAGGCCTATGTTGACGCCGGCGCTGACATGATTTTTCCCGAAGCGATGCCGAATGAAAAGGAATTCGAGGTCGTCCGCAAGGCGGTCTCGGTTCCCTTGCTCGCCAATATGACTGAGTTCGGCAAGTCGCGGCTCCTCAATGTGAAGGAGCTCGAAGCGCTCGGCTTCAACATGGTCATCTATCCGGTGACGACGCTGCGGCTTGCGATGGGCGCCTGCGATGTCGGGCTCGACCGCATTCTCAAAGACGGCGACCAGAACGGCATTCTCGACATGATGCAGCACCGGCGTGATTTGTACGACCTGTTGCGCTATCACGACTACAATCAGTTCGATCAGTCGATCTACAATTTCCAAGTCGGCGATACGCCGCAGGAGTGAGCGACATGGCTGCGGCGCTCGGCCCATCCTTCGTGACGCCTCGCTTCGCGAGGCTCCTCAGGATGCGGGTTGAGGCGTTGCGATAATGGAAAGCCTCATCCTGAGGAGGCGCGAAGCGCCGTCACGAAGGATGGTTGGGAGAGGGAAAGGGTTCAGCATGACGGACGAAGTTAAATACGGCCTGGCGGGCGTCCTCGCCGACGATTCGGCGATCTCGAAGGTGATGCCGGAGATCAATTCGCTCACCTATCGCGGCTATAAGGTGCAGGATCTTGCGACCCGATGCCGTTTCGAGGAGGTCGCCTATCTTATCTGGAACGGCGAGCTGCCGACGCAAAAGCAGATCGGCGAGTTCAACGCCGCCGAAAAGAAAGAGCGAGGCCTTTCCGCCGATGTTCTGAAGGTCATGCGCCTGTTCAATAGGAAAGCGCATCCGATGGATACGCTGCGCACGGCCGTCTCCTTCCTCGGCCAGGAGGATAACGAGACGAGTGACTCCTCGCCTGCGGGCCTCATGAAGAAGGCGGTCCGCCTTTATGCGAAAATCCCCGAGATCGTCGCCGCCGATTTCCGCCTGCGGAACGGCAAGGAGCCGATCAAGCCGACGCAGGATTTGGCGTTCTCGGAAAACTTCTTCCATATGTGCTTCGGCGAGGTCCCGGCGCCCGAAGTCGTCAAATGTTTCGACATCTCGATGACGCTCTACGCCGAGCATACCTTCAACGCCTCGACCTTCACCGCCCGCACCATTGCTTCGTCGCTTTCCGATATCTATTCGGCCGTCACGGGCGCGATCGGCTCGCTTAAAGGCCCGCTTCATGGCGGCGCCAATGAGGCGGTCATGCATATGCTGAAGGAGGTCGGAAGTCCGGAACAGGCTCGCGCATGGATGCGCGACGCGCTCGCGACCAAGAAGAAGATCATGGGCTTTGGCCATCGCGTCTATCGCTCCGGCGACAGCCGCGTTCCCACCATGACGGCCGCCTACAAGAAGATGGTCGACGTGATCGATACGCCGGAGGCGAAGAAATACTGGGAAATCTCACGAATTCTCGACGAGACGATGGTGGCTGAAAAAGGCATCTATCCCAATCTCGATTTTCCGGCCGGGCCGGCTTATTATCTTATGGGATTTGAAATTCCGATGTTCACGCCCATTTTTGTCGTGAGCCGGATCACCGGCTGGACCGCGCATGTGATGGAGCAGCTCGCCAATAACAAGCTTGTGCGGCCGATTTCCAACTATACCGGCCCCGCCGAGCGGGCGGTAATTCCGATCGGCAAGCGCTAGGAGGCGCGATGGCGGAACGATCCGAGACGGACCGGCAACGCGCCAGAGAGGCCGTCAGGGAGCTTATTCGCTGGATCGGCGACGATCCGGCGCGCGAGGGGCTTGTCGACACCCCGCAACGGGTCATCGACGCCTTTCTCGAATATTTTCGCGGTTATGACGAAAATCCGGAAGTCTATCTCCAGCGCACCTTCGAGCAGGTCGGCGGCTATGACGAGATCGTGATCCTGCGCGCGATCCCATTTCATTCCCATTGCGAGCATCACCTCGCGCCGATCCTCGGCAAGGCGCATGTCGCTTATTTGCCGCGCGACCGCGTCGTTGGAATTTCAAAGCTCGCGCGCGTCGTTCACGCCTTTGCAAAGCGTCTCCAAGTGCAAGAGCGCCTCACCGCTGAAATCGCCGATTGCATTCAAAATGTGCTTGAACCGCTTGGCGTCTGTGTTGTTGTCGAGGCGACACACGCCTGCATGACCTGCCGCGGGGTCGAGACGCCAGGCGTCATCATGACGACGAGCCGTATGATGGGCGTCTTCCGCGACGATGATAAGGCCCGGCAGGAAGTCTTAAGGCTGATCGGCTTCGACTAGAGGAGTCCCTTTATGGCCTATGAAACCATCCTTACCGAAATCGACGACGGCGTCGGCGTTTTGACGCTCAACCGGCCGGAAGCGCTCAACGCCTTCTCCGACCAGCTCATGGATGAGGTGACGGATGCTCTCAGGAAGTTCGAAGCCGATGACGATGTCGGCTGCATCGTCATCACCGGCTCGGAAAAAGCCTTCGCCGCCGGCGCCGATATCAAGGAGATGGCGTCGAAGAATTATATGGAGGTCTTCAAGGAAGACTTCATCACGCGGAACTGGGAAGAGACGACGCGCGTGAAAAAGCCGGTCATCGCCGCCGTCGCGGGTTATGCTCTTGGCGGCGGATGCGAACTCGCCCTGATGTGCGATTTCATTCTCGCGGCCGACAACGCCAAATTCGGCCAGCCCGAAATCACGATTGGCGTCATGCCCGGCGCCGGCGGCACGCAGCGCCTCGCGCGGTTCATCGGCAAGTCGAAGGCGATGGAGATGTGTTTGACCGGGCGCGTGATGGACGCCGACGAGGCCGAGCGCTGCGGCCTTGTCTCCCGCGTCGTGCCGAAGGGCGAGCTCAAAGCCGAAGCGCTGCGGGTCGCAAAGCAGATCGCGGCCTTCTCCCGGCCGATCGCCATGCTTGTCAAGGAATCGGTCAACCGCGCTTATGAGACTACGCTCTCGGAGGGCGTGCGTGTCGAGAGGCGAGTCTTCCACTCGGTCTTTGCGACCGAGGATCAGAAAGAGGGCATGGCTGCGTTCATCGAGAAGCGTAAGCCGGCTTTCAAGAATCGATAGTTTCGGCGCGCAGGGCCCATCCTTCGTGACGCGGCCCTAAGGGGCCGCTCCTCAGGATGAGGCCCGTTTTGTTGCAACAACACGAAGCCTCATCCTGAGGAACGGGCGAAGCCCGCGTCACGAAGAATGGCCGCTTGCCCCCCCGCCGGCAAGCATGACAAACATCGAGGATGGATAATCTTGTCCTCGTCGTCGCGGTGATCGGCGTTCTTGGCGTCGGCGCGCAATGGCTCGCCTGGCGGTTCAACCTCCCCGCCATCGTGATGATGGCGGCGGCCGGCCTTCTTGCGGGGCCCGGCCTCCAGATCCTCCGCCCGCCGCCAGGCGTCGGCGAGGGGATCGCCCCGATGGAGGCGCTGCTCGGCGATTTCTATCGCCCGATCATCGCCATCGCCGTCGCGGTCATTCTTTTCGAGGGCGGGCTTTCGCTCAATTTCTCGGAAATTCGCGGGCTGACGAAAGGGGTGCGCCGACTCGTCTTTCCGGGAGCGCCCCTCGCCTGGGCGTTTGGCGCGCTTGCGGCCTATTATCTCGCGGGACTTTCCTGGCCGGTCGCCATTCTCTTTGCGGGCGTCATGGTCGTCACCGGGCCGACGGTCATCGTGCCGCTTCTTCGTCAGTCGAAATTGAAGCAGCGTCCGGCGACCTTGTTGAAATGGGAAGGCATTATCAACGATCCGATTGGGGCGCTTCTCGCCGTCCTCGTTTTCGAAATCATCACTTTCGAGCATGGAGGAACGCCGGCGGAGATTTTCAGCTCGCTCGCGCTCGCCTCAATCCTCTCGGTCGGGCTCGGCTTTGGCCTGGCGCGCCTTGCCGCCGCGTCGTTCCGACGCGGCTGGGTTCCCGAATATCTAAAGCCGCCCGTGCTGCTGGTTCTCGTTCTCGTCTGTTTCGTCATCGCCAATCTCCTGCAGGACGAGGCGGGGCTTCTCGCCGTGACGGCGATGGGCGTCACGCTCGCCAATTCCAAGGTCGCCAGCATCAATGAGCTGCGCCTTTTCAAGGAGAACATCACGGTCCTACTTGTCTCGGGCGTCTTTATCATTCTGACGGCGAATCTCACCCTCGACACGCTCTTCGCGATGGACATGCGCGTCGCGGCCTTTCTTGCGGCGATGCTGTTCGCGGTCCGGCCGCTGACGGTCTTCATCGCGACGATCGGCGCCGGGCTTCCTTGGCGGGAGCGGCTTCTCGTCGGCTGGATCGCGCCCCGCGGAATCGTCGCCGTCGCGGTGTCGAGCTTTTTCGGCGCCTCGCTCGCCGAAGCCGGATTTGAGGACGGCGCGCGGCTCATTCCGCTCGCCTTCGCGATGGTTTTCGCGACAGTCGCGCTGCACGGCTTCACCATCGCGCCGCTCGCCAAGGCGCTCGGGCTCGCCTCGCGCGAACGGCCGGGCGTGCTCATCGTCGGCGCGACGCCCTGGTCGGCCGAACTCGCTGCGAAGCTGACCGAACTCAAGGTCCCGGTCGTGATCGCCGATGCGAGCTGGCGGCGCTTGCGTCCCGCGCGCCTCGCCAATGTCGAGACCTATTACGGCGAGATCCTCTCCGAAGTGACCGAGCACCATCTCGACCTCAACCGCTTCGGCGTGCTTCTCGCCGTAAGCAGCAATGAAGCGCATAATGCGCTTGTCTGCACTGATCTCGCGCCGGAGCTCGGCCGCGCTGCGATCTACCAGATCAACGCTCGCGGCAAGGACGAGGAGGACCGCCGTGCGCTATCCTTCACCTTGCAAGGGCGGACCTTTCTCCATTCCGGGGCGACGCTCGACGAACTCTTGCGACGGCATTATGCGGGCTGGATCTATCAGAAGACGAAGCTTTCAGAAGAATATCCGCCGGCGCAATATTTGAAGGACATCGGCGAGGAGGCTGAAATCGTGCTCGTTTTCCGGAAAGAAACGATGGTCATCGCCTCACGCGAGGCGCCGATTGAACCGGAGATCGGAGATACGGCGCTCGCTTATATTCCAAAGCCCATTGAAGTGAAGGCGGGAGAGAAGCGGAAGGCGAGCGCCTAGATTTTACGGTGGGGGAGGGCCGCCCGGGGAGCTTAACATTTCCTTTACTCTTGGCTTGCTTAACGCGGCATTAGCGCTTCCGGCCTAGCGTCCGCCCCCTAAGGAATCAGGGATGCGCGCGCTCAATCCTTTCGCGGTTCACGACGGCGCCTTGATCGGCAGCTATTCGACCCGGCTCGCCGAAGCGATTGCGGTCCGTCAGGCCGCGCTTGAGGCGCGCGCGGCCCGCGCCCAGGCCGAGCTTTCGATCAAGGCGCGTTCGGAATTCCTCGCCAATATGAATCATGAGCTTCGGACGCCGCTGAACGCGATCATCGG
>JBFXBB010000082.1:0-10265 GCA_050183685.1 Amphiplicatus sp. | reverse complement strand
ACCAACTCGCGAATGTCCGCCTCGTCGTCGACGACCAGAATGTCCACGCTCATGCCTTCCTCCATCCAGCAAACCCAACTGCGACACCCTCAACTGCGGCCCAACCTTCGTGACGCGGCCTTCGGCCGCTCCTCAGGATGAGGCTGCGCGATGTTGAAACTATGCACAGCCTCATCCTGAGGAGGCGCGAAGCGCCGTCACGAAGGATGGGCCGATCGCTTAAATACTGCATCGTCACTCCGCCGCCGCCGCGGCGATCGCCGTTTCGTTTGCTCCGACCGTTTCATCCGCAGGGAGAACAACGCTCACCCGCGCGCCTGTTTTACCGAGCGAGGCGTCGTCGTCGAACTGCAAGACGCCTTCATGCTCTTCGATCACCTTGCGCACGATCGCAAGGCCGAGCCCCGTGCCTTTCGTCCGCGTCGTCATATAGGGCTCCGTCAGCCGATGGCGCTCGGCCTTGGGCAGACCGACGCCATTGTCGATGACGTCGATGCGCGCCGTCCGGCCGGTTTGTGCGACGGCCACTTTGATCCGGCCCTTTTCCTCGTCGCCCGCGGCGATTCGCACAGCGATCGACTCGCCGGCGTTTTTAAGAAGGTTCGACAGGGCTTGCACGATCAGCCGGCCGTCGCACTGCGCATAAACCGGAACCTGAGGCGCCTCGAACTCGAAATCGATATCCGAAAGCGCGACCCGCTGCGGAAAAACCGCCGATTTCGCCAGTTCGCGCAGGTCCTCGCGGACGATCACCGGCTTCGGCATCCGCGCGAAGGAGGAGAATTCGTCGACCATGCGGCCGATATCGCTCACATGCTTGATGATCGTTTCGGTGCATTTGTCGAAAATCTCGGGCGCCGTCTTAATCTCGGCGAGATATTTGCGCCGGAGCCGCTCGGCCGAAAGCTGAATCGGCGTCAGCGGATTTTTGATCTCATGCGCGATGCGGCGCGCGACGTCGCCCCAGGCGGCGTTCCGCTGCGCGGAAATAAGCTGGGTGATATCGTCGAACGTAATGACGAAGCTCTTTTCGCCGTCGACCTCGTCGCGGACGATGCGCGCATTGACGGTCCTGATGCGGCCGCAGCGTTCGAGCTCGACCTGATCGGAGAATTCCGCCATTCCGCCCGCCGTTTCCGCAAGCGCGTCTTGCAATTCCGGAAGCACATCCGCGATCGGCGCGCCGACGAGGCGCGCGCCGTCGACGCCGAGAAGCTCGGCCGCGAACCGATTGGCGATGGTGATCCGCCCGTCCGCAGAGACGCCGATGACGCCCGCCGAAACGCCGGACAGCACCGCCTCGGTGAAACGGCGGCGCCGGTCGAATTGCTTGTTCGTTTCGATGAGATCGTCGCGCTGCGTCTGCAATTGCGCGGTCATGTGGTTCATCGATCGGGCGAGCGCGCCGAGTTCGCCGTCCTTGCGATAGACCTCGACGCGCGCGCCGAGTTCGCCCGCCGAGACGCGGTCCGCCATTCGGACGAGCCGACCGATCGGGTTGACGATCCGGGTCGCCGCCCAGAGCGCGAGCCAGATCGCGCCTGTCAGGATGATGATGGCGAGCAGGAGATAGCCGCCGAGAAAAACGCTCTCCGCCCGCGCGCGGCCCTCTTCGGCTTCGCGCCAGTCGGCGCGCTGATTGCTCACCGCATGAAGCCGCGCGATGGTCGCCGGGTCGTTCGGCCAATAAGCGACGAGATAGCCCTTGCCGTAATAGGGAAGGCCGACGGCGCCGCGCCAGATTTCGTAATTGTCTTCCCGATTGGCGCCGAACAGGAAGGAGGCGCCCGGCGGCTTGCTCTTGATGCCTCGCATGCCTTCGGCAGGCGGCAGGGCGTAGTCGCCCGGCTTTACTTCGGCGCGGACGAGAAGGCGTCCCTCGCCGTCGATCAGATAGAGCGCGTCGAGCCCGCGCACCTGCGCCTGCGCGAAGATATATTGCCTGAAGCTGATCGGCGTCGCCTCTAGGCCGATGCCCGCTTCTTCATTTCGGCGGATGTCGAACACGATGTCGTCCGTCATCGACTTCAGGATGGCGGCTTTCGATTCGACGAGAGCGTTCGCGAGATCGCGCGCCGTATTGTGATAGCGGTTGATGCGGTCGCCGAAGACGTCGTTGAGGCTTGTGCGCAAGATGGCGAAGGCGAACAAGAACGCAATGATCGAGGGCAAGACCGCAACGAGCGCGAACATCCGCACAAGATCGATATGCGTCTGCGAGCCGGCGAGATGATGGCGCCGGTCGGACCAGACATGCCAGAGGCGCAAGCCGACGACGACAATAAAGCCGGCGGCGATGAGCACATTGGCGACAATCATCGCCGCCAAAAAGCTGCGGGAAAGATTTTCAACTGCCGGCGAGAGCAGAATCCATGTCGAGAGGAAGGCGATCCCCGCCGCCGCGGCGAGGCCCGTCGCCGCCGCCATATTCGACGTCGCCCAGCGCGGAAACAGCCGACGCGCCCGGCGTTCGGCGTCGTGCGGAGCGACCGTTAATGTAAATTCTTCTTCGCCTGCCAACGCGCTCGCCCTGATGGCGTTTACCCGACTGCCAAGAATGCTCCTATGCCTGTTGCTAAAAATCAACACAAATGTTGCTAATTTGCCTCAGTGAGAAAGGCGGCAGGCAATAAACAGGCAATAAGCAGTGAGGCGGAATGGTTGGCGGGGCATTTTTTCTATTGCCTACCGCCTACTGCCTACTGCCTATTTCCGCCACGCCAAATCCGGACGCCCATTGACCTCGACCATCGCCATCATCGTCGCCGCCGGCCGGGGCGCCCGCGCCGGCGGCGAGGGCCCTAAGCAATATCGGCCGCTCGCCGGCAAGGCCGTCCTCGCCCGGGCGGCGGCGGCCTTTCTTAGCCATCCAAGAATCAACGCCGTCCGCGTCATCATCCATCGCGACGACGACGATCTCTATGCCGACGCGATGGCGGGACTCGCCGGACATGAAAAGCTCCTGCCGCCAGTCTACGGCGGCAGGGAGCGGCAAGATTCGGTCCGCCTTGGCCTCGAAAGTCTCGAAAATGCGGCCCCAGACAAGGTGCTTATCCATGACGCCGCGCGGCCTTTCATCGACGCCGAGTCGATCACGCGCGTCATCGAGGCGCTCGATCATGCAACAGGCGCGATCGCGGCCCTGCCCGTCTTCGATACGATCAAGCGCGAAGACGGCGCCCGCCGAATCGCCGAAACCCTGCCGCGCGAAAAGCTCTGGCGGGCGCAAACGCCGCAAGGATTTGACTTCGCCGCCATTCTCGCGGCGCATCGGCGGGCGGCGGGCGAGGCGCTGACCGACGACGCGGCCGTCGCCGAAGCGGCGGGAATGAGCGTCGCGCTTGTCCTCGGCGCGCCGGATAATATGAAGATCACGCAGGCGGAGGATTTCGGCATGGCCGAGATCCTCCTCGAACGGAAAGGCGCGATGCAGGAATACCGGACCGGCCAGGGCTTCGACGTCCACGCTTTCGAGCCGGGCGAGGCCGTCATTCTCTGCGGCGTCTCGATTCCTCATGGGGCGAAGCTCAAGGGCCATTCGGACGCCGACGCCGGGATGCACGCCTTGACCGACGCCCTTCTCGGCGCCATCGGAGCCGGCGATATCGGCGATCACTTCCCGCCCTCCGACCCTCAATGGAAAGGCGCGCCCTCCCGCCTCTTCCTTGAAAAGGCGTGCGGTCTCGTGCGGGCCGGGGGCGGCGCCGTCACGCATTGCGACATCACGCTCATTTGCGAGGCGCCGCGCATCGGCCCGCATCGCCAGGCGATGCGCGAGACGCTCGCCGCGATCATGGGCGTCGACATTGCGCGCGTCTCCGTCAAAGCAACGACCACGGAAGAGCTTGGCTTCACCGGCCGCCGTGAGGGCGTTGCGGCGATGGCGACGGCGACCGTCCGTCTGCCGGCGGAGTCCTGAATGGTTCAAACCCATCGCATCTGGGCGCTGGCGCAATCGATCGTCGACAAGGCCGGCGGCGAAGGGCTGATGGTTGCGACGGCCGAATCCTGCACCGGCGGCATGATCGGCGCGGCGCTGACGGACGCGCCCGGCGCCTCGGCGGTCTTCGACCGCGGCTTCATCACCTATTCGAACGAGGCGAAAACGGAGCTTCTTGGCGTGCCGGCCCTGCTCCTTGCGCGCCACGGCGCCGTCAGCCGCGAGACCGCGGAGGCGATGGCGCAAGGCGCGCTTTGCCGCTCCCGCGCCGACATCGCCGTCGCCGTCACCGGGATCGCCGGGCCTGACGGCGGCAATGCGTCAAAGCCGGTCGGGCTCGTCTGGTTCGGCCTTGCCTTGCGCGTCGGGCGGACGCGCGCCGAGCGCCGCGTCTTCGTGCATGGCTCGCGCAGCTTCGTGCGCCTGAAAGCGGTCGAGACCGCGCTCGGCATGGTCGCGGCGGCGTTGAAGCTCGTTCAGCCGTAAATGTCGTGCGCCCGCCGCACAAAAGCCTCGGCCATGCGCGCAAAGACCTGCTCGAACATCGCCGAGGCGAGGCCTTGCAGGATGAAATTCTTGAACTCGAACTCTATGGTGAAATCGACTTCGGACCCCTCGTCCGCATCCGCAAAGCGCCACAAATTATGCAGCTTGCGGAACGGCCCTTCGAGATAGTCGGCGCGGATGGTCATCGCCGCGCGGTCCGTTTCGACCCGGCATTTGAATTTATCGCGAAGCGCGTGATAGGCGACGATCATCTCCGCCGTCATCACCGCGCGCGCGCCCTCTTCGGCTACGCTCAGGACGCGCAGCGCCGCGCAATGCGGAATGAATTCCGGATAGCGCTCGATGTCGGCGACGAGGTCGAACATCTCCTCGGCCGCATAGGGAACGATTGTCTTGCTGTTTCGCGTTGTCACGCCTTGGCGCTATAAGGCGGTTCGGAGTGAGATTCTACGCTGCGCGGCCTGACGAAAACGAGCGGTTCAGCTCCATCGACGATAACAATCCCGATATCCATTCCGGCTGTCCGTTCAAGCGCGCCCGACGCATTTCGCCTTGCGGGCGTAGCCGTCATAGAGGTCGAGCAGGCGCGCCGTCCACGCCTCGACGGCCGCCGGCTTTTCGAACAGCGCCTCGGCGCCGATGATGCGGGTCCACATCATGAACCCGCCGACGAGATAATCCGCGGGATTGGGCGTCTCGCCGCCGAGAAACTCATGCGCGGCGAGCGGCCCCTCAAGCATTTTCAGGGCGGCCGTGACCCGCGTCGGCAAGGCCGGATCGTCGGCGAGACGCTCAAGCGGCTTGCCGAAGCGCTTTTCGCGCGCCTCGCGAAAATAGGCGCGATCGGCCGGGTCGACCGCCTCGAACACTTTGAACATCGCGAGCGGCGCAAGCGCCGGCAACAGATCGGCGAGAAGCCAGGACCAATAGAAGTCGACCGCGGCGCGCTCGCCCGAGGTTCTTGTCAGCGGCTTTTCCGGATAGGTCTCGTCGAGATAGTCAAGGATGCGCGCGCTGTCCGAAATGAGGACCCCCCCATCGTCGAGCGTCGGCACGAGGACATGCGGCGGGTCCGGATAATTCTGCTTTTCGTCAAAGCGAAGCGGGACCGTCTCGAAATCGAGTCCCTTGTGAAGCAGCGCCCATTTCGCGCGCCAGCAATAAGGGCTCGGGCGCACCGCCGGATCGGCCAGACGAAGATCGTAAAGGCGTCTCATGCCCGGCCCGCCCGCGCCGCGCGCAATTTCGCAAAATCCTCTCCCGCATGGTGGGAGGAGCGTGTCAGGGGCGATGCAGACACCATCAGAAATCCTTTCGCGCGCGCAATCGCTTCATAGGACTTGAATTCCTCGGGCGGGACGAAACGGGCGACCGGCGCGTGCTTCCGCGTCGGCTGAAGATATTGGCCGATGGTGATGAAGTCGACGCCCGCGACGCGCATGTCGTCCATCACCTGCATCACTTCCTCGCGCGTCTCGCCGAGACCGACCATAAGGCCGGACTTCGTGAACATGCCGGGATCGCGCTCCTTCACCTTTTCGAGAAGGCGCAGCGAGTTGAAATAGCGCGCGCCCGGACGAATCGAGAGATAGAGCCGCGGCGTCGTTTCGAGATTGTGGTTGAAGACGTCGGGCTTGGCGTCGATCACGATCTCCGCGGCGCCGTCCTTGCGCAGAAAATCGGGCGTCAGAACCTCAATGGTCGTCGCCGGCGCGCGGGCGCGGATGGCGGCGATGACATCGGCGAAATGCCGCGCCCCGCCGTCGGCGAGATCGTCGCGGTCGACCGAGGTGACGACGACATGGGCGAGCCCCATTTCGGCGACGGCGTCGGCGACATGATGGGGCTCGGCGGCGTCGAGCGCGCCGGGCAGCCCCGTTTTCACATTGCAGAAGGCGCAGGCGCGCGTGCAGACATCGCCCATGATCATGAAGGTCGCGTGCTTCTTCGACCAGCATTCGCCGATATTGGGGCAGCCCGCCTCTTCGCAGACCGTGTGCAGATTTTTGGCGCGGACGATCGCGCGCGTCTCCGTATAGCCCGTCGAACTCGGCGCCCGAACGCGAATCCAGTCGGGCTTTCGCTGAAGGGGGCTGTCCGGCCGGCGCTGCTTTTCAGGATGCCGGACGGCCGCCTCGCCCATGTCGATCAAGCGCGTCATGGGGGTGATGTAGCAGCGCCCCCGCCTCTTTCAAAGGGGCCGGTCCGCGAGCCGCTAGACCATCCGCTCGACCATGTCGACGACCTCGGCGAAGGGGCGATGGATGATCGCCCCGTCCATTGGCTCTCCGAGGGCGGTGTTGATCGCCTCCCAGGCGTCGATCGAACCGATCCGATGCGTCTCGCCGAGCTGGGCGTATTTCGAGCCTTCGGCCGAAAACTTCACGACTTCGCGAGAAACCGGCAAGCGCAGCCAGCGCCAGACGCGCCGGTTCATCTCGCCTTCCACATAGGGGACCCAGCGCGGGTCTTCCGGATCGTTCTGGATCGAAAAGAACAGGGTGCGGAAGTCTCCCGCGTCGGCGACGGCGAGGACGCCATTCGCATATTCGAAAAAGCGCGGCGCGCGTTCGAGATTTAAGAACGCGGCTTCGCCGAAGCCGCATTTCAAATCGGCGGCGGCTTTGCGCTTTTCGGTCGATTTGTCATGATATTCTTGAACGAGGCTCGGCCATAACTGACGCCCGACGACGACAAGGCCGGCGCCCGCGACGCTGAAATACATCGCCGCCGTCTGCGCCAATGTCGCAATGCCCGCCCCGTAATAGGCGAGCGCCAGAAGGACCGGCGCCGTAAAGGCGAAAGTGGCCGCGAGCGGCCGGCGAAAGCCGATGAGGTCTTCGCGCGCATATTCCATGACATTATCGACGAATTCGGCGGCGTTTTTCAGCCGAATCTCGATCGTCGCCGGCAAGGCGACCCGGGCGGTGCTGAGCATCGATCGACTCCTTGAAGATGGACGCCGTCCGCATTATCGGCGCCGAGCCTTTGCCCGCGCGTTAACCGGCGATTGCAATTTGTATGCGGTTTGCGTGCTCTTTTCCGATCGCGCCGTTAATAAACCGCGCCGCAGTCCCGTTTCTCCTTGCGCGATAATCTGTTAAGCAACCCGGACATCGTTAGGAGACCGCCTATGCAGGTCGGGGTTCCAAAGGAAATCAAAAACAATGAATTTCGAGTCGGACTGACGCCAGGCAGCGTCCGCGAATATGTCGCCCACGGACACCGCGTCCTCGTCGAGACGGGCGCCGGCGCGGGCGTCAGGGCGAGCGACCGGGACTACGAAGCCGCGGGCGCCGCGATCGCGCCGGACGCGGCGACAGTGTTCGCCCGATCCGACATGATCGTGAAGGTGAAGGAGCCGCAGCCGAGCGAAATCGTCCTGCTGCGCGAGGGCCAGATCCTCTACGCCTATCTCCATCTCGCAGCCGGCGCTGAACTGACGAAAGGTCTGTTGAAGTCGGGCGTAACGGCCCTCGCCTATGAAACCGTGACGGACGAGCGCGGCGGGCTTCCCCTGCTCGCGCCGATGAGCGAAGTCGCCGGACGGCTGTCGATCCAGGCCGCGGCCCATGCGCTGACGGCGATGCAAGGCGGGCGCGGACTTTTGATGGGCGGCGCGCCGGGCGTCTTGCCGGCGCGCGCGCTTGTCATTGGCGGAGGGGTCGTCGGGCTCCATGCGGCGCGCATGGCCGCTGGACTCGGCGCCGATGTGGTCGTCCTCGACCGCAATCTGCGGCGGCTCGCCGAACTCGACGATATTTTCGGCGGCCGCGTGAAGACGCGCTATTCGACCTTCGAGGCGCTCGACGAGGAGACCGCCGCGGCCGATGTCGTCATCGGCGCCGTGCTGATCCCCGGCGCGAGCGCGCCGAAGCTCGTCAGCCGCGCCATGCTCAAGGGCATGAAGGCCGGGGCGGTGCTGGTCGACGTGTCGATCGACCAGGGCGGCTGTTTCGAGACCTCGCATCCGACGACCCATGCCGCGCCCACTTATGTCGTCGAAGGCGTCGTCCATTATTGCGTGACGAATATGCCGGGCGCGGTCCCCCTGACCGCCTCGCATGCGCTGAACAATGCGACCCTGCTTTTCGGCCTCGCCCTCGCCGACAAGGGGATCTCGGCGCTCAAGGAAAACCGGCATCTGCGAAACGGGCTTAATGCGCATCGGGGAAAAGTGACGCATCCGGCCGTCGCCGAGGCGCTCGGCTATGACTATACGCCGCCGGAAGGCGCCTTGAATTCGCCGCATTGACCGCCAAGGTCCCGAAGGCGGCGGCGCGGCGCGCGCCGTCGGGCTTTTGCGAGCATCATCGCTGGAGGGAGAGCTGCTCATGCCGCGTTTTTTGATCATTGGCCTCATGACGGCCGCGCTGTCGACGCCGACGCTGGCAGCCTCGAATTTGGACGCATCCTCGCTTCGCGTCGAAAGTCAGTCAGCGGCGCAGCAAGAGGCGACGGCCGACAAGTCCGTCGATTTCGCGAGACTGTTCGAGGCCGTCAGCCCCAATATTGAGAAATCCACGGACCTTGCCGAGGCCGGCGCGCGCGCGACGACGCGCCCGCGCGCCAAGCAGAACGACGAGGGCGCCAAAAGCGCCGAGCGCGACAACGCCGGGGAAACAAAAAAACAAAAGCAAGTCGGCCCCGAGCCGGTCTATCTCGCTTTCTAGAGCGGCCGTCTCTGCGCCGCGCTGACGCGCGGCTTGTTCGGGATGACGGTCCATTTTTTACATCAAACCAGAATTCACCCGGCTTTGGTCTTTCGCCAACGCCGCACCGCCATCAGGCCCGCGCCGACGGCGACGTAAAGCAGCGCCGCTACGGACAAGAGGCGCATCGGCGCGCCGTCCGTCTCGCCGCTGAAATCGAGCGCATGCAGCCGTCGAAGCGCTTCATGAATGCGCCAAGAGCGGCTCCGCCGCGCTTCGACCATGCCGGTGTCCGACGAAATATAGAGCCGCGTCCTCTGATCGTCCGCGAAGGCGACGCGCCAGACCGGCCCCGGCGCATCATATTCACGCGGGGGATTGTCGAGCAACGCGATGCTCTCGATATCGCCGGCGTCTATGATGTCTTTCTCCGCGACGGCGCGGATTGTCGCCTCACCGATCGGCGGCAGTTTCTCGCCGGACAAGGCGTCGAACAACGATGCGCCGCCTGCCGCGCGGACTTCGTAGACCGGCTGGCCGTTGAAACGGCGCAGCGTCAGCTCCGTCGCGCCATCGGTCTGCGCGATCACGCCGCCGGGATTTGCATAGCCGCGCGCGTCAAGCTCGATCGCATAGGCCGCCGCCGCATTCGGAGCCGCATCGGAAAACCAGCTTAAGACAAATCCGGAGGCCGCCGAGACCGCAATCAACGCGCCAAGACCAATCCCCAGCCAGGAATGAAAACGCCGGATCAATCCTAGACGTCCGCCCACATCAAGCAGGCGCGCCGGAGAAGGTCGACGAGCCGAAGGCGCCGAGTTTGACATTGCCGGAAAGATCGCCGCCGTCGAGCGCGCCGTCGAAATCGAGCGTGATCGGCATCGGCGAGGTGACCTTCGCCGTCCATTTAAGACGGCCGTTCTCGACGCGCCCGTTTTCAATCTGCACCTTCCCCGTCGCGCCCGACATATCGCCGACGAGCTTGCCGCCGTCTTCCTTCAGGGTGAGGACGCCCGTTTGTTCCCCCATCGGCGTTTTGATGACGAGGTTCCATTTTCCGTCGACGGCCATAGGTTTTCTCCTCTTCCGCGGGCGCTGGCGCGCCGGTGATGTCGCCGGATGCTAGCCCGCGGCGTCCGGCGCGCAAAGAGCTTGAGGCAGAAGCG
>JBFXBB010000081.1:0-10408 GCA_050183685.1 Amphiplicatus sp. | reverse complement strand
TTTTGATTTTGCTGGGCGCGCCGGGGGCCGGGAAGGGAACGCAGGCCCAATGAATCGTTGAGACGCGCGGCGTCCCGCAGCTTTCGACCGGCGACATGCTGCGCGCCGCAATCGCGTCGGGCTCGGCTCTCGGCAAGAAGGTCAAGGGCGTGATGGATCGCGGCGATCTTGTGTCCGACGCCATCATCGAGGAGATCGTCGCCGACCGCATCAAGGCGCCCGATTGCAAGAAAGGCTTCATTCTCGACGGCGCGGTCAGAACGGTCGGCCAGGCCGAGATGATCGACCGGGTGCTTGCAAAGGAGGGGCGCGGCCTCGACGTCGTCATCGAACTCTCCGTCGACGAGAAGGCGCTCCTTGATCGCCTCAAGACCCGGATCAAGGAGGCCGAGGCCGCCGGTCAGCCTCTGAGGGCCGACGACAATGAAGAGACCTTCAAGAACCGCCAGAAAGTCTATCGCGAACAGACGGCGCCGCTCATTCCCTATTATGAGAAGCGGGGCAAGCTCCGTCGCGTCGACGGCATGGGATCGATCGACGAGGTCGCCGCGGAGATTGACGCGATCCTGGACGAGATCGCTTAGGAGAAACGCGGCCGAGCGATCTAAATCGGAGCCCGCTCTTCCCATCCTTCGTGACGCCTCGCTTCGCGAGGCTCCTCAGGATGCGGCCGGTTTTGTTGCAACAAAGATTAGCGCGGCGAGCAATCACGAATTGCGGAGCAGCGCTCGCCGGAATTGGCGATGCGTTGTCGAGACCGCCGGGATGGGGAATGCTTCGGATAAGCTCACAAGAATATCCGGGAGGATCGCATGATCATGATCGACCGCCGCCGTCTGCTTTGGAACGGATCGGCCGCCGCCGCCTTCGCCGCGCTGCCCGCCGCTGCAAAAATTGTCGTTGAGCCTGCGGGCGCGGCCGGTTTCACGGCCGAGGGCGTCGCCGCCTTGAATCGCGAAATGCACGCGCTTGTGGATGAGGAAAGGCTGGCCGGGGTCATCACCGTGCTCGCCCGCAAGGGCCGCGTCGTGAATTTCGACGCCTATGGCTACAGGGACGCCGGGGCAAAAACCCCGCTTGGTCGTGACGCCATCTGGAACATCGCCTCGATGACCAAGCCGATTACTGGCGTCGCCATGATGCAGCTCTGTGAGGAGGGCCGCTGGAAATTGGACGACCCCGTCGCGAAACACATTCCGCAATTCGCCGGCCTCAAGGTGAAAACCGCCGAGGGCGGGCTTGTCGACCAGCGCGCGCCCATGACGATGCTCCAGTTGATGAGCCACACCGCCGGCTTCGACAAGGAAACCATGAGCAGGCCCGGCATCGACGGAAGCGATCTGCAAGGCATGGTCGATCAGATCGCCGAGACGCCGCTGGCCAGTCAGCCGGGGACTGACTTCGCCTATGGTCCGGCGGTCAACATTCAGGGCTATGTCGTTGAAAAACTGTCGGGTCTCGACCTTGCCGACTATATGCAGAAACGGATTTTCGATCCGCTCAAAATGCCCGACACGCAGTTCTGGGTGGACCCGTCGAAAGCCGGCCGCGTCTCGCGCGTTCACACCTATGACGACGCGGGCAAGATCGTTCCGGTCGCCCCGCCTTCCGCCCTCGCCGCCCAAAAGCCGCGCTTCCTGCGCGGCTCCGGCGGCCTCTACTCGACCGCGGAGGACTACTATCGATTCTGCCAGGCGCTCGCGAATGGCGGCGCCCTTGAGGGCGCGCGCATCCTCAAGCCGGAGACCGTCAAGCTGATGCGCGTCAACGTGCTCGCCCCTGGCGTCGGCGTGGACGTCTTCGGTCCCGTACAGAATGGCGTCGGCTTCGGCCTCGACTTCGCCGTCCATCTTCGCCCGGACGAGAGCGGCATGCCGCTCGGCCTCGACAGCTATTGGTGGGGCGGCGCCCTCGGCACCTGGTTCTGGATCGATCCGACGAATGACGTGGTCTTTGTCGGCATGATCGCCAATCTCGCCGGTTCGAGGCCCGGCGGCCAGACCCCGCCCATGCGGGAGATCTGGCCCCGCCTGGTCTATGGCGCGCTTGCCGAGAAGGCGTGACGCGCCGGCCGGGGCGGCGGCTCCGGATCCGGCGGACCCAGCGGAAAACTAAGGCTTCCGCGGTGAGTTAAAGAGTTGACGGACGGGCGGGCGTCGCTGTATGTACCGCCCTCCGCCAAAAGGCGTATCGCTCGCCCGGCCCCGATCGGCGCCGGCGCGGGCCTTGTTTTATGGCGTCGCCGCAAGAAGAAGGAAGAGCCGCGTGGCCCGGATCGCAGGCGTCAATATTCCGACGAATAAGCGCGTGACGATCGCGCTGCGCTATATTCACGGCATCGGTCCGGCGAAAGCCGCCGAAATCTGTGAAAAAGTTGGCATTCCGACCGAGCGCCGGGTGAACCAGCTTTCCGATGCGGAGGTCTTGCAGATCCGCGAAACGATCGACCGCGACTACACGGTCGAGGGCGATCTCAGGCGCGAGGTCGCGGTCAATATCAAGCGGCTGATGGATCAGGGCTGCTATCGGGGCCTCAGGCATCGCCGGGGCCTGCCTGTCCGCGGTCAGCGCACGCACACGAATGCCCGCACGCGCAAAGGCCCCGCGAAACCGATCGCCGGCAAGAAACAGCCCGGCAAGAAATAGGGACGCGCCCGATGGCCAAGCAACAGCAAGCCGCTTCAACGACCCGCGTCCGCCGGCGCGAGCGCAAAAATATCACCTCCGGCGTCGCGCATGTGAACGCGTCCTTCAACAACACGATGGTCACGATCACCGACGAACAAGGCAATGCGATCGCCTGGTCGTCCGCCGGCGGCATGGGCTTTAAGGGCTCGCGCAAATCGACGCCTTATGCGGCGCAGCTCGCCGCCGAGGACGCCGCAAAAAAGGCGATGGAGCACGGCCTGAAAACCATCAATGTCGAAGTGATGGGACCGGGCTCTGGACGCGAAAGCGCGCTCCGGGCGCTGCAATCGGCGGGGCTGACGGTGCAGGTCATCCATGACGTGACGCCGATCCCGCATAATGGCTGCCGGCCGCGCAAGCGCCGCCGCGTTTGAGATTATCCGGACTCGGACGAGTCCGATTTCGAAGGGCGCTGTAGAACGCGCCAGAGGAGCTTGACCCATCGTGCTTGAAAAGAACTGGCAAGAACTCATCCGCCCGACGAAGCTTGAGGTGACGCCGGGGGTCGACCCCGAGCGGCGCGCGATCATCGTTGCCCAGCCCCTAGAGCGCGGCTTCGGCCTGACCCTCGGCAATGCGCTGCGGCGAATTCTTCTCTCTTCGCTCCAGGGCGCTGCGGTGACGTCGATCCAGATCGACGGCGTCGTTCACGAATTCTCGTCGATCCCCGGCGTGCGCGAGGACGTGACGGACCTCGTCCTCAACATCAAGCAATTGGCGCTGCGCTGCCATGCGGATACGCCGAAGCGGCTCGTCCTGAAGAAGTCGACGCCGGGCCCGGTGACGGCCGGCGATATCGAGGCGACGGCCTCGGTCGAGATCCTCGACAAGAGCCAGGTGATTTGCCATCTCGACGAAGGCGCCTCGCTCCGCGTTGAACTTGTCGTGCAGTCGGGCAAGGGCTATGTGCCGGCCGACCGCAACCGTCCGGAAGACGCGCCGATCGGCCTCATACCGGTCGATAGCCTCTATTCGCCGGTCCGCCGCGTCGCCTATCGCGTCGAGAACACGCGCGAAGGCCAGGTGCTCGATTATGACCGCCTGATCCTCGAAATCGAGACCGACGGTTCGGTGAGCCCCGAAGACGCGGCCGCCTACGCCGCGCGCATCCTTCAGGACCAGCTCCAGATTTTCGTCAATTTCGATGAGCCGAAGAAAGATCTCGGCGGCGCGGCGCATGAGGAGCTGCCCTTCAACCCGGCGCTTCTCAGGAAAGTCGACGAGCTCGAACTTTCGGTGCGTTCGGCGAACTGTCTCAAGAACGACAATATCGTCTATATCGGCGATCTCATCCAGAAGACGGAAGCCGAAATGCTCCGCACGCCGAATTTCGGGCGCAAGTCATTGAATGAGATCAAGGAAGTGCTCGCCGGCCTCGGCCTCCATCTTGGCATGGATGTGCCGGACTGGCCGCCGGACAATATCGAAGAACTCGCGAAGAAATACGAGGAATAGGTCATGCGCCACGGTTTCGCGCTTCGAAAGCTCAATCGCACGCATGAGCACCGGAAGGCGATGTTCGCCAACATGGCCTCGGCGCTCATCAAGCATGAGCAGATCACGACGACCCTGCCGAAGGCCAAAGAGCTTCGCCCGATCGTCGAGAAGCTCGTGACCTTGGCGAAGAAGGCGCAAAAGGACGAGAAGCGCTCGCTCAATTTGCGCCGGCTCGCGATCGCGCGCATCCGCGACGAGCGCCAAGCCAAGAAACTCTTCGACACGCTTGGCCCCCGCTATGCGGAGCGCAATGGCGGCTATATCCGCATCATGAAGGCGGGCTTCCGCCACGGCGATAACGCGCCGCTCGCGGTGATCGAATTCGTCGACCGCGACGAGGACGCCAAGGGGCAGGATTCCGGCCCGACCGCGTTCACAGATGGGGGCGATGAGGAATAAGCGCCGTCATTCATAGGGCGAGATGTGCGGGCGGGCGAAGCGATCATGCCGCCTGCATTGATCGAGTGACTGGACGGGATAAACAAGGCAATCCATGTCGTCGGCGCTTCGTCCCCACTCGCCTGGCGAAAACCAGGATGAGTGGGGGGTGAGACGACTGGCTTAAATTCGCGATGTGACGGTCTTCGTCTCCGTATAGGCGGCGAGGGCTTCCGCGCCGAGTTCGCGGCCGAGGCCGGACATTTTGAAGCCGCCGAAAGGCGCGGCCGGATCGACGATATTGTAGCAATTGATCCAGACCGTGCCGGCCTTCAGCGCGGCGCTGACCCTCTGCGCTTTATGAATAGCGCGCGTCCAGACCGCGCCGGCGAGACCGAACATCGAGTTGTTGGCGCGACGAACGACGTCATCCGTATCGGTGAATTTCAGGAGGCCGACAACCGGGCCGAAAATTTCGTCCGTCGCGATCTTCATCGCGTCCGTCACATTCGCGAAAACGGTCGGCGCGACAAAGAAGCCCTTCTCGCCGATGCGCGCGCCGCCGCTGGCGCAAGTCGCGCCTTGCTCACGACCAAGCTCGATATAGCGCATGATTTTGTCGAACTGCGCGCGGTCGATCTGCGGTCCGTGTTCGGTCTCCGCCTCGGCGGGATCGCCGATGCGGCGGGCCTTCGCTTTCTCGGCAAGCTTCTCAACAAATTTGTCGTAGATCTTTTCCTGCACGAAAGCGCGGCTTCCCGCGCAGCAATTCTGGCCCATATTGGAGAAAATCGCGCCATAGGCGCCCTCGACGGCCGCGTCGAGATCGGCGTCGTCGAAAATGATATTGGCGCTCTTGCCGCCGAGTTCGAAGGTCATGCGCTTCATCGAGCCGAGCGCGGCGCGCTTGATCGCCGCGGCTGTCTTGTGCTCGCCGGTGAAGGCGATTTTGTCGATCCCCGGATGGGCGACGATCGCTTCGCCCGCGCCCCCCGCGCCGAAGCCCGTGACAATATTGACGACGCCTGGCGGAATCCCCGCTTCGAGCGCGAGTTCGCCGGCGCGCAGCGCCGTCAGCGGCGTTTGCTCGGCGGGCTTCAAGACGGTCGTGCAGCCCGCGGCGAGGGCGGGCCCGAGCTTCCATGCGGCCATAGGCAGAGGATAGTTCCACGGAATGATCAGCCCGCAGACGCCGACCGGCTCGCGTCTCGTATGCGTGAAGAAGGGGCCCGAAACCGGAATCGTCCGCCCCTCGATCTTGTCCGCCCAGCCCGCGAAATAACGAATGGTCGCGGCCGCTCCCGGCATGTCATAGCCGAGCGCGTCCCGAAGCGGCTTGCCATTATCGAGGACTTCGAGCCGGGCGAGTTCGTCGCGATGCGCGTCGATGAGATCGGCCCATTTCAGCATCAGGCGCCCGCGTTCGCGGGCGTCCATCGCGCTCCAGGCGCTGAGCGCCTTGCGGGCGGCGGCGACGGCGCGCTCGACATCCTCCGCGCCGCCTTCGGCGATCTCGGCGACGACCTCTTCCGTTGAAGGATCGATCGTCTGGAAGGTTTTGCCGGAGGCGCTGGGCGAAAATTCGCCGTCGATCAGCAATTTGGTCTGTCTGATGTCGACGAGGCCCCGATGGGTGCGGGGGAGCTGGACGGTCTCAGCCATCGGCCTTCTCCTTCAGCGTCAATGAAATGTCGCATCTCGGACCGGCCAGGTCAACTTTCCGTATAGGGATGAAAAGACGCGCGCCTTGCCATTCCCGGCCTGGCGGCTATTGTGCGCCGATGGGCGCAAAGGCGGAAAAATCAAGCGCGAAGCGGCGGGCCTTGCCTCGGCCCTTCAGCGCCGAGGAATATGCAGCGCGCCTAGAGCGCGTCCGAAAGGCCATCGCGGCGCACGGCCTTGACGGCATGCTGATCTCGGCGCCCGAAAACATCTATTATCTCACGGGGCTCAGCTATCTCGGCTATTTCGCCTATCAGATCCTTCTCGTGCCGCTTGACGGCGAGCCCTCGCTCATCACCCGCGCGATGGAGCAGGCGACGATCCGCGACAAGGTGCCGAATGTCCGCCATGTCAAATATTCGGACGGCGTTGCGCCTCTCCCGCCAGCGCAGGAGGAGAGCGGCGAGCCCGGCCTCGCCGGCGAGGGCGGCATCAGGCCGTGGTCGACGAGTCTCGGCGTGCCGGTGCGTCAGCCAGGCGCCGCGATGTTCGAGGAGCCCGCGCGCGCGACGGTCGAGGCGATTACGAATAGCGGGCTCGCGAAAGGAAAGCTTGGCTTTGAAAGTTCGAGCGCGCTCTTCCCCTATGGCGTCGGCCAGGCGATCATCGAGGCGCTGCCCGGGGCTTCCTTCGAGCATGCGTCAAATCTCGTCACGGATGTGCGTCTCATCCAGTCCCCGGCGGAATTGAAATATACGCGCCGGGCGGCGGCGGTCACGGACTCGATGCTTCTCGCCGCCATCGCGGCGGCCGGTCCCGGCGTGCCGCAGCCCGACATCATGGCGGCGATCTATCAGACGATGTTTCATCGCGGCGGCACCTATCCGGGTTTCGTGCCGCTCGTTCGCGCGACCCACACGCTGGAGCATGAGCACGGCTCCTGGGAGGACCATCGCCTTGCGAAGAAGGACATCCTCTTTCTCGAAATGAGCGGCTGCATCGAGCGCTATCATGCGCCGGCGGGGCGGCTCTGCTTTGTCGGCGGCGCGGCGAGAGGCGCGAGCGACATGCAGCGCGTCTGCGAAGAGGCGATCGAGGCCGCGGCCGCGAAGATCCGTCCCGGCGTCGCGGCGGAGGATGTCTACGCGGCTTGGCAGGGCGTCGTCGACGGGGCGGGGCTCGAAGGCTATCGCCGCCATCATTGCGGCTATGCGGTCGGCATTGGCTTTCCGCCGAGCTGGTCTGGCGGCGGGGTGCCGCTAGGGCTGCGCGCCGGATCGCGCATGGAGCTGAAGGCCGGCATGGTTTTCCACCTGATGTCATGGCTCCTCAGGACCGGCAAGGGCGACTATTTCCTTTCCGACAGCGTTCTCGTCACCGAGACGGGCGCTGAGCGCCTGACCCGCGCCTCCCGGGATGTGATCGTACGATAGGCCGTGGGGTGAGGGCGCCAGGCGGATTTGCGGGCCGCCGGCGCGCGCTATATTTGTAGCGCGTGGAACCCCCGCGGGCCCCGGCAGAAAGGGCCTTTATCGCCGCTTGAAAGGCCCTTTATGCGCATTCGCCTCATCGTTCTTCTTGGCCTGTTCTTGTGGGCGGGAGCCGCCTGCGCCGAGCCGGCCCCGTCGGCGCAAGACGCGGAAAAATCGGAGCCTCAGAAGGTCGCGGCCGCCGCCCCGGCGCCCGATCTCCAGGGCGGCCAGATCGAGGGCGCGCCGCGCGTCGCCCCGCAGAGCATGGCGGACGTGCATCTCTCCTTTGCGCCCGTCGTCGAGAAGACGACGCCCGCCGTCGTCAATGTCTTCACCCGCGCCATGATCAATCGGACGACGGGCGATCCGTTCTTCGACCGCTTCTTCAATATGGGCCCGCGCGAACAGCAATCCCTCGGCTCCGGCGTCATCGTCAGCCCCGACGGCGTGATCGTGACGAATAATCACGTCATCGAAGGCGCGCAGGAGATCAAGGTTGTTTTCGCCGACCGCCGGGAATTCGCCGCAAAACTCCTTTTCGCCGATCCCCAATCCGACCTTGCGGTCCTAAAAATCGACGCCGGCGGACCATTGCCCTTTCTCGAATTTGCGAATTCCGACGCGGTCGAAGTCGGCGACGTCGTCCTCGCGATCGGCAATCCCTTCGGCGTCGGCCAGACCGTGACGAGCGGCATCATCTCGGCGCTCGCGCGCACAGCCGTGTCGATCTCCGACTATCAGTTCTTCATCCAGACCGACGCGGCGATCAATCCGGGAAATTCCGGCGGCGCGCTTGTCGACGTCAACGGACGTCTCGTCGGCATCAATTCGGCGATTTATTCGCGTTCGGGCGGCTCGAACGGCATCGGCTTTGCGGTCCCGTCGCGCCTCGTTCAGCAGGTCATCCGCACGGCGATGAATGGCGGCGAGCTTACGCGCCCGTGGAGCGGGGCGGCGGCGGACACGGTGAGCGCCGACGTCGCAAAAGCCTTGAAGCTCGATCGGCCGGCCGGCGCCATTATCACGGATATCTGGCCGGGCGGGCCGGCCGCGCTCGCCGGCCTCAAGGCCGGGGACGTCGTCACCGAGATCGACGGCGCGCCGGTCTATGACGCCGCGACTTTGCGCTACAGGGTCGGGATCAAGTCCGAGAACGACGTCGTGGCGATCGTTTATATCCGCGAGGGAAAGAGGGAGACCGCGAGCCTACGGGTGAAATTGCCGCCGGACGAGCCCAAGCGCGACCCGCGCCTTATTTCGGGCGACAATCCGCTTGCCGGGGTGACCGTCGACAATCTCTCGCCGCGCTTTAACGAGCAGGTCGGGCTCAATCCGTTCCGTACGGGCGTCGTCGTCGCCGATCTTGACCGCGATTCCTACGCCGCGCAGCGCGGCCTCAAGCGCGGCTACCGCATTCTCTCCGTAAACGGAAAGGAGGTGACGACGGCGGCGCAGCTTCAGGCGGCGATAGAAAAGCCGGCGGTGCGCTGGACGATCGAGATCGATATCGGCGATCGAGTCGTCGATTGGCGGGTGGGCAGGTGATGAATCTAAAGCGCGCGTCCCGTGACTGACCTCTTCCAATCCGCCGGCCTTGAAAAGGGCGCGCCGCGCCCGCTCGCCGACCGGCTGAGGCCACAATCGCTCGATGAGGTCGTCGGCCAGGACCATCTTCTGGCCGACGGCGCGCCGCTGCGGCGGATGGTGACGGCGAAGCGCCTTGCCTCGCTCATTCTTTGGGGCCCGCCCGGCGTCGGCAAGACAACGATCGCAAGACTCCTCGCGAAGGATTCTGGGCTTGATTTCGAGCAGATCTCGGCGGTGTTTTCGGGGGTCGCCGATTTACGGAAGGTCTTCGAACGCGCCGAGGCGCGTCGCCGAACCGGACGCGGGACGCTCCTCTTCGTCGATGAGATTCACCGCTTTAACCGCGCCCAGCAGGACGGCTTTCTGCCCAATCTCGAATCCGGCCTTATCACGCTCGTCGGCGCAACGACCGAGAATCCGTCCTTCGAGCTCAATCCCGCGCTGCTCTCGCGCGCGCAGGTTTTCGTTCTCAATCGTCTCGACGCGGCGGCGATCGAACAGCTGTTAAAACGCGCGGAGGCGGCGGAGGGCCGCGCGCTGCCGCTGACTGCGGAAGCTCGCGAGGCAGTCATCGCGATGGCCGACGGCGACGGGCGCTTCGCGCTCAACCTCGCCGAGGAGATCTTCGTCGAGCCTGAGGTTCGTGCGCCGATCGCGCCGGACGAGCTTGTCAAAATCATTCAACGCCGCGCGCCGATCTATGACAAGGGACAGGAGGCGCATTACAATCTTATTAGCGCCCTCCATAAATCCGTGCGCGGATCGGATGTCGACGCCGCGCTCTACTGGCTTGCGAGGATGCTCGCCGGCGGCGAGGAGCCGCTTTATATAGCGCGGAGATTGGTTCGGATGGCGGTAGAGGACATCGGCATGGCCGATCCGACGGCGCTCCCCGCCGCGATCGCCGCGAAGGACGCCTATGATTTTCTCGGTTCGCCCGAGGGCGAGCTCGCCCTTGCTCAGACCGTCATTCACCTTGCGACCGCGCCGAAATCGAACGCCGCCTACAAGGCCTTCGGCGCGGCGGCGCGCGCGGCGCGCGACACCGGCTCCCTGCCGCCTCCCGCCCACGCCATGAACGCGCCGACAAAGCTCATGAAAGGGCTTGGATACGCAAAAGGCTA
>JBFXBB010000080.1:0-10430 GCA_050183685.1 Amphiplicatus sp. | reverse complement strand
AAGCGGCGGTGCCGGTCTTGCCGGGCGACGATGCGGGCAAGCTCGCCGCCCGCATCCTCGCCGAGGAACACCGGCTCTATCCGCTCTGCCTGAGGCTGATCGCCGAAGGCCGGGCGCGCCTTACCGCGAAAGGCGTGGTCGAACTCGATCCCGCGATCGGCGCCGGCGCGCCTTTGCTCAACCCGCCGTCGATCGGCCGCTAGCTCTTATTGATCGCAATCCGGCGCGCGCGACGGGCCGCTTCCGGCGGCTTCGCCAGGGTGAGCTTCAAAACGCCGTTCTTGAAGGACGCCTTGACGCGCTCGGGATCGATATCCTGCGGGAGCTGGATCGACCGCGCAAAGGATCCATAGGCGCGCTCGACATAGTGATAGGCGCCCTTCTTGTCTTCCTCTTCCTTCTCGGCGCGTTTCTCGCCGCGAATGGTAAGGACATTGTCGGAAAGCTGCACATCGACATCGTCCTCGGCGACGCCTGGAAGATCGGCCTCGATCTCATAGGCTTCGTCGGTCTCGCGAAGATCGATGCGCGGCGCAATCTCGCCCGAAAATCCGTCGGAGCGAAAAGAGGAGGGCAGACCGAAACCCGAAAAGGCCTCGTCGAAAAGCCGGTTCATGTCGCGGTGCAGACGATAAAAAGGATCGCCCGGAGACGAATCGCTTGTCGTCGCGGGCGTGCGCCGGTTTCGATTGAACAGCGTCAGGGGCTGGAACATGAAAAACCTCCCAAGTTGGGGTGACAAGGAAAGCAATCACAGCCTAGGTAGACGCAAAGTTCGCCGGTTCAAGAACGCCGCGCGAAAAAGCAGCGGCTAAATCGCCGCGTCGAGTTTTTTCATAAAGGCGCGCACCCGCGCCGCATTGGCGCCGAGATCGGAGCCGCCGACCCGCGATTTCGAACGCAGATCGACGCGCACGCCGCCCGTCGGCGCCGGCGTCAGGCGGACGATGAAATCATCCTTGAATCCATACCAAAAGCTCGTCGCGACCGCTTCTATGCGCCAGCCCGAGCCCGCCTCCTCGCCGACCGGGCCCTCGGCGAGCGTCTCCAGCTTCATCGCCGCGAGGACGGCGCGCGCCGCCTTGGCCGTCCTGTCGAGAGCGGCCGCGACGATCATCGGCGCGATATCGGGAAAGGCGGCAAGCTGCGCCTCGGCGACGGTCATTTCCGAGCGCGGCGCCTTTTGCGCGCCGACATAAGCGGGGGGATTCTTCCGCGGCAGCCGCGCCGCGGCGACGATCGCGGGCGGATTATCGAAATCGGTGGTGATGTCGTGAATTACGGGATTGGCCCGCGCCATCTGCCGCATTTTCAGCGGCGCATAGGCGGCAGGCGCAGCGAGGAGCATCGCGATGAAGGCGAGCGCAGCAAGGCCGCGCGCCCGCCAAAGCGCCAGAAGGAAAGCGATCCCCGCCGCGCCGGCGACGATGAGCGCCGGCAGCGCCATCTGCCGCATGAGGCCGAGGGCCGTCGAATAATCCCAAAGCCCGAACCGCGCGCCCGGCCCGAGCGCCGCGATAATCCCCGCAAGGAGGGCTGCGACGACAGAGACGATAATAATGACCGCCCGCATTTCCCTAGCCTCCCGCTAATAGCGCCGGGAGTGTAGACGCTGTGCGGGGCAAAAGCATGCTGCATCTGCGAAAGCTTGCATTGGGCGGCCGCCGATCCCATTTGCGCTGCGAAAGGAGTCCTCATGGCGCGTCCCGTCACCGTCACCATTTCGCATGATCTCGGCAAGGATGAAGCGCGAAAGCGCGTCGCCGACGGCTTCGGCAAGCTCAAGGGCGCGATGGGCGGCGGATTCATGTTTAAATTCCAGGAAAGCTGGACCGGCGAGGACCAGCTTTCCTTCACCGCGAACGGCCTTGGCCAGGCGATCGTCGGCAAGATCGATATTTTTCCGCAACATGTGCGCATCGAGGCGAGGCTGCCGAACGTCCTCGCCGCGATCGCCGAAACGATCACCGGAAAGATGGAGAAAGAAGGCAGGCTTCTCCTTGAAAAGAAATAAGAGCGTCTGGTCGGAATTTCCGGCCGATGCTGCGCAGGGTCCCTCCGCCTTGCGAGGACAGAGGCGATAAACCGGTCGCCGAATGACGGGCGAGAACTCCCAGCCGTCGCCGAAAGGTTTCCGCCGGAATGCGCAGCGTCACGCGGCCCCGAACTTTATGCGCCATTCGGCGATCTGCTCGTCTTCGACCTTCCTGAACAGCACGTCCGGCGGCGTGAATTTATGGCCTGGCGCGAGCGTCTTGAGCGCGGCCGCCGCGCTTGCGGGCCAGCGGCCGGCCGCGGCCGCGTCGAGTCCGAAAATCGCAAACATCCTATCCGCCGTAAACGGAATGACGGGACGCGACAGCGCCGCAAATAACGGGATGAGATTGAGCGCCGCCCGAACCGAGGCGGCGGCGGCGGCCTTGTCCTCCTTGATCCGCGTCCAGGGCGCGGCGACTTGCAGATATTCATTGCCGGCGACCCAGATCGCGCGAAGATCGGCGAAGGCCTTGCGGAACTCCATCGCGACGAGATTGGCCGTATAGGAATTGATCCGCGCGTCGAGATCGGCCGCGAGCGCCGTTTCCGGCTCGCCATAGGCGCCCTCGCCCGGAACCGCCTCGCCAAAACGCGCCGCGCAAAAGCGCGTGATGCGGTTGACGAAATTGCCGAGAACGTCGGCGAGATCCTTGTTCACGACGCTCGCGAAATGCTCAAGCGTGAAGGAAGCGTCGTCCGATTCCGGCGCATTCGCCATCAGATGCCAGCGCCAATAATCCGCCGGCAAAAGTGCGAGCGCCTGGTCCATGAATATGCCGCGCTTCTCGCTGGTCGAGAATTTGCCGCCATACCAGGTCAGCCAATTCAGCGATTTCAGCGTGTCGACCGTCTTCCACGGCTCACCGGAGCCAAGCAGCGTGCAAGGAAAGCTCACCGTATGAAAGGCGACATTGTCCTTGCCCATGAATTCGACATAGCGCACGTCGTGTGCGCCTTCGTCGAGCCGCCACCAGCGGCGCCAGTCGCCGCCGGTCGCGTCCGCCCATTCAACGCTCGCGCCGATATATTCGATCGGCGCGTCGAACCAGACATAAAAGACCTTGTTCTCGAAGCCCGCGCGGGGCTTTCCGTCCTTCGCGACTTTGATTCCCCAATAAAGGTCGCGCGTGATCGAGCGGTCCTGCAATCCCTCCTTCATCCATTTGAGCGCGATCGAACGCGTCAAGGCGGGAAAGTCACGTTCGCCGAGCCAGGCTTCGATGCGCGACTGCATCCGCGCCTGCAAGAGGAAAAGATGCTTGGTGTCGCGCACTTCAAGCGCGCGCGAGCCCGATATCGCCGAATAAGGCTCGATAAGCTCGGTCGGATCGAGAAGCTTGCCGCAATTGTCGCACTGGTCGCCGCGCGCTTTCTCATAACCGCAATTCGGACAGGTCCCCTCGACATAGCGGTCGGGCAGAAAACGCAGATCGTCGATCGAAAAAATCTGCTTCGTCGTTCGTTCTTCGATGAGACCGTTCTGTTCGAGAATGTCGGCGAAATGCTGGGTCAGGCGGTGGTTCGGCGGATTCGACGAACGCCCGAAATGATCGAAGGAAAGCCCGAATTCGGCGCCGGCCTTCTTTTGAATTTCATGCTGCTCGGCGCAATAGCGTTCGACCGTCTGGCCGGCCGCGCGCGCCGCGAGTTCGGCCGGCGTGCCGTGCTCGTCGGTCGCGCATAGAAAGAGGACCTCGTTTCCCCTCGCCCGCTCAAACCGGGCATAGACGTCGGCCGGAAGCATCGAGCCGACGAGATTGCCGAGATGCTTGACGCCATTGATATAAGGAAGCGCGGAGGTGATGAGGATGCGGGCCATTCCGCCCCTATAGCCGTTTCGCGCGCGCCGCAACAGGGCGCAGGAGAAACCATAGCCGCGCGGTCAAAAACAACGCCGCAAGGAGGAGGCTCGCAAGAAGCCCCCACCAGACGCCGACCGCCCCGACCGACGTTCCAAGGCCGAGCCAGGCGGCGAGCGGAAAGCCGACCGCCCAATAGGCAAGGCCCGTCACGATCATTGGGATGCGCACATCCTTGAGGCCGCGCAGGCATTGATTGGCGGCGACTTGCGTCGCGTCAAAGAGCGCGAAGGCGGCGGCGATCGGCAAGAAGCTCGCCACGAGTCCGGCGACGGCGGCGCTTTCCGGGTCGTCCGTGTCAAGATAAAGGCCGGCGATGAAATCGGGCGCGATCATGACGGGAATGGCGACGATCATGATCGAGGCGGCGCAGACCGCGATCGTCAGCGCCGAGGCGCGACGGACCCCCGCGCGGTCGCCGGCGCCCGCCGCCAGCCCGACGCGAACGGCGCCCGCCATCGACAGACCGAGCGGCGCCATGAAGGCGAGCGCGGCGACATTGAGCGCGACCTGATAGGCCGCGACTTCATGGACGCCGATTCGGCCCATAAGAAACACCGCGGCGTTGAACAGCATCGCCTCGAAGGCCATCGTGACGCCGATCGGCCAGCCGAGCCGCGCGATTTCCGTCAATCGCGCCCAATGCGGCCTGAAGAAATCGCGAAATATTCCGAACCGCGCGGCGTCGCGGTCCGTTTCGATATAAAGAACGATGAGAAAATAGCCGGCGGCGTGCGAAATCGCCGAGGCGACGCCCGCGCCGACGAGCTCAAGGCGCGGAAAGCCCCAGCTTCCATAGATGAGAAGATAGTTGAGAAACGCGTTGAGAAGCGTCGTCAGGACGATGATCAAGAGCGGCGCGCGCGTTTTCCCGATCGTCGCGAGATAGTTCCTGAGCGCGAGAACGGCAAGCATAAAGGGAAAGCTCGGCCCCAGCGCCAGCACATAAGGCCCGGCGAGCCGCGCAAGCTCGGGCGGCTGACCGAGCGCGAGCGCGATATGCTCCGTAGAAAGATAGACGATGAGCGCCAGCGGCGAAAGAAGGAAGATCGCCCACAGATCCATACGGACGGAAAGGCGCACATCGTCGATGTCGTCCTTATTGGCGCCGAGAGCCTGCGAAACGAGGGGCGAGACCGCCATCGCCGGCCCGAAACCTATGATAAAAGTTACAAAAAAAATCACGAGGCCTAACGACGAGGCCGCGAGCGGCTCGGGCCCGAGTCGGCCGACCATCAACACGTCGATCGTATGAACGGAAAACTGAACGAGCTGCGTGAGGCCCATCGGAACGCCGATCGCAAGCAGCGCTTTTAATTCCTGCGGCCAAGACGCTCTTGCATCGAGGGAGGGCGCATTCTCGATTTGCGATGTCCCCGACATATGGCGCCCTTCCCGCTCGCAATCGTCCGGAAGGAGCGGGCGAGTGAGCTACGCCCGCGCAATCGTCAAGTCAATCGCCCGAGGCGCGCGGGGGGACGCGAGGGGGAGGCCTATCCAACCTGCGCGGTCTGGAAGGCGGAAACGGCCGCGGTCGTGCGTTCGGCGAAATGCTCGACGAATTGCCACATATCGGCGACGCCGACGCCCTTCATATAGAGGATGAGAATCGCCGACACCGCGATAAGCCCGACAAAGCGCGCAATGCACTTGCCGGCGACCAGAAAAAGAAACACCGCCGCGATAAGCTGCGCCGGCCCCGTCAAGCCTCCCGTCAGCAAGGATTGCGCAATGCCGTCGATCGAGGAGAAATCGACGAGATGCGGCTCGCCCGCCGCCGCGGCGGCGGCGCTTGACGTCATCGAATCGGCGCCCGCGAACATCAGCAGCGCCGAACCTGCGCCTTGCGCCATTTTTCTCATGACGCTCAGCGATTTATGATCATGTTGCGAAGAAAAACCATTGATCGGGGAAGCAACGCTATAGAACGTTGCGGGGATCACGGAAGCACTCATCTCACACCTGCTCCTTGCGGCTATGCCGCGTTGACCGCTTCGACCCTCCTTCGTCGTTGTCTCCAACGACCGCCTCATGGTCAGTGAATACTGTGTCGAATATGTGGCGTTCGAAACACACGAAATGTCCATGTTTGCGCGAGGGGCATCACATGTCGTTGAGGCGAAGGACGCCCTGCATTTGTCGTCATTTGTTGTGAATAATCGACGCCTGAAAAGGCGCGGCGCGCGGCGGCGCCAATTGAATTTCGGTAAGAATAAGGCGGCGAGAGCGCTTCGCGCGCCTGTTTTCGCGCGCCCGTTCATGCGCAGGACTTCGTCCGCCCGCTCATCCCCGCTTTGACCGGGATGAGCGGATTTGGAATGGCTTTTGCGATTCCTTGCGCCGCCCTACTGGCCGGCCTCGCGCATCTCGCCAGCCGCTTCTTCCCAATCCGCCGGCAGCTTGCGCGCGGTCCAGAGAAAGGCGATCACGGAGAGAACGGCGGGGGCGGCGAGCGTCGTCAACGCCATTTTGAGGCCGATCGCTTCGCCGTGGCTCGCTGCAAAAAAATCGGACGCCACGCCGACCCAAAAGGGCGCAAACCCAAGACCGATAATGTTCAGAATGAGGAAGAAGAACGCCGTCGCGAAGGCGCGCAGACGCACCGGCGCGAGAGTCTGAACGAGCGAGAAGGACGGACCGAGATAAACGCCGAGCCCAACGAGAAACGGCGCCGACCAGAAAAAGGACCAGAACGGCGTCGGCGCCCAAAGCAGGAGCGCAAGCGCCGGGATCGTCGCGACCATGCCGAGGGCCGGCAGCCAGGCGTAAGCGCCCTTGTCCTTCGCGCCGAGCCTGTCCGCGAGATGGCCGCCGAGATAGGTTCCGACGCCATAGACCACGCCGTTGAGGATCCCGAGCGGCAGCGTTATCTCCGTATAGGAGAGAGCGTAGGCGCGGCGGAAAAAATCGACGACCCAAAAGGCCACGCCGTAGCCGGTGAATGACGCGAGCGTCACGCCCGCAATAACGCCCCAATAGGTCGGGATCGTCATCAGCCTTCGAAGACCGTCCATAAAGGCGACCGGCCTCGCCGAGGCCGCGCCCATATCCATCTGTCCACGGATCGGCTCCCGGATTGTCAGCCTCATGATAATCGCCAGCGCGACCCCCGGAACGCCGACGACGAAGAAGGCGTTGCGCCAGCCGAGATTTTCAAGGACCCAGCCGCCCGCCAGAAAGGCCAGCATCTGTCCGAAAGGAATGCCGAGCGAATAAACGCCGAGCGCGCCTGAGCGTTTCTCCTTGGGAAAATAATCCGAGATCAGCGAATGCGCCGGCGGGCTGCATCCGGCTTCGCCGATCCCGACCCCAACGCGCGCGAGCGCGAGCTGCGTAAAGTTCGCGGCAAGGCCCGACAGAGCGGTAAAGGCGCTCCACAAGGCGAGCGAAATCGAAATAATTCCGATGCGATTGCGTCGGTCCGCAAGCCAGGCGATCGGCATTCCGAGCACAGTATAGAAAAGCGCAAAGGCGAAGCCCTTAAGCAGACCGAGCGCGGAATCAGAAAGTCCAAGGTCCTCCTTGATCGCCGGCGACAGTATCGCGACAATCTGACGATCGACGAAATTGAATGTGTAGATGATCGTCAGAATCGCCAGCACATAGGCCGCATAGCCGTCGCGCGCCGGCGCTTTGGCGGCTTCCGTCGCGCTTTCATGGGACGTCAAAGCCGGAACCCCGTCACACAGGCGGCCGCCGAGCGGCCGACCGCCGCCACGGCGCGCGGATTGTCGATCTCCATCAATGAACGCACCGCCGCCGCGGTCGTCTCCGCGCGCGAAAGACGCAGCGTGTAGCGCGCGAGATCTTGAAGGTCGTCCTCGGAGAGGCGCTCGCCGAGATCGTCGACCATGCATTCCGCCGTTCCCGCGGGAATGCCGATCGCCTGCAAGCGGTCCTCAAGCGTCGCCCTGGCGAGCGTCGCGCAGGACACGATCCCCAGCGCCGCAATCGTCAGCCGCAGAGCCCGCCTCATGCTCCCCCTTTGACATTCGCCATTTACGAAGAGGCGGATCATGCGTAAGACAAGCGGCGATCGCAAGCAGAACCGGCAGCGCATTCAATGAAAGCGATGATGAGCACGGCCCCCGGCGGCCCAGAAAGCCTCCGCCTGATGGAAATAGAGACGCCCGAGCCCGGCGCCGACGAAATCCGCATCGCGGTGAAGGCCGCGGGCGTCAATTTCCCGGACACGCTCATCATTCGCGACGCCTATCAGTTCAAGCCGGCGCGGCCTTTCGCGCCGGGCGGCGAAGTCGGCGGGACGGTGGACGCGGTCGGTCCTGGCGTTTCCGGTTTCAAGCCCGGCGACCGCGTCCTGGCAGGCGGGGCCAATGGCGGCTATGCGACGCAATTCATTGCGAAGACGCGGCGCGTCCATAAAATCCCGGACTCGATGCCCTTCGATGAAGCGGCGGCCTTTCTGTTCACCTATGGCACGTCCTATTATGCGCTGAAGGATCGCGCGCGCCTCAAAGCAGGCGAAACGCTCTTCGTTCTCGGCGCCGCCGGCGGGGTCGGGGCGGCGGCGGTCGAACTCGGCAAGGCGATGGGCGCGAAAGTCGTCGCCGGCGTGTCGTCGCCGGAAAAAGCCGCTTTTTGCAAAGAGCTCGGCGCCGATGAAACGCTTGTCTATCCGGCGGGCGCGCTTGACCGCGACGCGCAAAAGGCGTTGTCCGGCGAGATCAAAAGTCTTTGCGGCGGCGACGGCGCCGATGTCGTTTATGACGCCGTCGGCGGCGACTACGCCGAACCGGCGCTGCGCGCGCTCGGCTGGGAGGGCCGCTTTCTTGTCGTCGGCTTTCCCGCCGGCATTCCGAAAATCCCGCTCAATCTCACGCTGCTGAAGGGCTGTCAGATCGTCGGCGTCTTTTGGGGAGCGTTCACGGCGCGCGCGCCGGAACGCCACGCCCAATATGTCGATGAACTCTTCGACTTGTATACGGAAGGAAAAGTCCGCCCCCGCATCACCGCGCGCTTTCCCCTCGCGGAGGCCGGCGCGGCGCTCTCGATGATGCAGTCGCGAAAGGCTCTCGGCAAAATCGTGTTGACGATGGATTAGCCGCGCACGACGCGTTATAATTGGTCTAATGAAGCGTCTATCCATCCTGCGTCACGCCAAGGCGGCGAAGGATGATCCTTCCCTCGCCGATTTCGACCGTCCGCTGACCGAGACGGGACGCGCGGACGCCGCGGCGATGGGCGTCTTTATGGCGGGGGGCGCGATCGCCCCCGATTGTCTCCTCTCCTCGCCATCGCGCCGAACGAGGGAGACCTTTGAGCGTCTGGCCCCGTTCATCGAACCGCCGGCGCAAGCGCTTTTCCCTCCGCGCCTCTATAACGCGCAAGAAAGCGCGATCCTCGAAGAAATCCGGGCCGCGCCGGACGAAGCGCAGCATCTCCTCCTGATCGGCCACAATCCCGGCCTTCACCGGCTTGCGCTCGGCCTTGCAAACAAGAAGCGCTCCTCGCGCGCCGCCCTTGCGCAGCTCGACGCGAAATTTCCCCCAGGGGCGATTGCCTGTTTCGAGGCCGAGATTTCTCACTGGTTCGAGATCGGCGCGAACAATACGGCGCTTGTCCTTTTCAAGGCGCCCTTGCGCTATTAAGATTTGAAAAAAACGGAGGGCTCGCCCGAAATGACTCAGCCGCTCGTCGCGAGCGCCCCGTCCGGCGGCGCCCATGAGACCGACGCCATCATCATCGGCGCGGGGCCGGTCGGCATTTTCGCCGTCTTCGAACTCGGCCTTCTCGGCATGAAGGCGCATGTGATCGATATTCTCGACAAGCCCGGGGGGCAATGCGCCGAACTATACCCCGAAAAACCGATCCTCGACATTCCGGGAATCAAGCAGATCACCGGCGAGCAATTGACGGAACAATTGATCGAACAGATCGAACCTTTCGAGGCCGTCTTTCATCTCGGCGAGATGGCCGAGGCGCTTGAGAAAACCGAAACGGGCAAATGGCGCGTCACGACCGATCTCGGCACGACGATCACGGGCGCGGTTCTCGTCATCGCCGCGGGCGGCGGCTCCTTCACGCCGAAAAAACCCCCGATACCCGGCGTCGACGCCTATGAGGGAACATCCGTCTTTTATGCGGTGCGCCGTCGCGAGACGTTCCGGGATAAGACCATCGTCATCGCCGGCGGCGGCGATTCCGCCCTCGACTGGACGCTCAATCTCGCGCCGATCGCCAAGCGCGTCACGCTCATCCATCGCCGGCCCGAATTCAGGGCGGCGCCCGACAGCGTCGCCAAGATGCAAGCGCTCGTCAAATCGGGCGAGGTCGATTTGCATGTCGCGAACATCAAGGGTCTTGCCGGCGAGAACGGACAAATCGCCGGCGTCGCCCTCGAGTCCGAGGAAAAGGGCGCCTATGAGCTTCGGTGCGACTCGCTCCTCGCCTTTTACGGCCTCACGATGAAGCTCGGCCCAATCGCCAATTTCGGGATCAATATCGACGAGAACCGCATCGGCGTCGACACCGAGAAATTCGAAACCTCCGTACCTGGCATATTCTGCATCGGCG
>JBFXBB010000079.1:0-10481 GCA_050183685.1 Amphiplicatus sp. | reverse complement strand
TCCGCCCGACAATCACCGCCATCTTCGACAATATCCGCCAGGAGGTGATGCTCGTCGCTCCCGTCCGGCCGGAGCCCGGCCTTTCGGCGCGCGCGGCCTATGCGCGCGCCGGCGAAAGGCTCGTGGACGCGGCGAGCGATCTCGCCGCGCCTCTTTCCGCGCCGCTCGCCGAGGCGGGCGCGCCTGCGGCGGCGATCGACATAACGTCGAATATGCCGGAGGCGGACTATCTCGGCATGGTCGCGCGCGCCAAGGAGCATATCGCCGCCGGCGACATCTTCCAGGTCGTCTTGAGCCAGAGATTTCAGTCGCCTTTCCCCGCCCCGCCCTTCGAGCTTTATCGCGCGCTCCGGCGGACGAACCCCTCGCCTTTCCTCTTCTATCTCGATTTCGATTTCTTTTCGCTCGTCGGTTCGAGCCCGGAAATCCTCGTCCGCGTGCGGGACGGCGAGGTGACGATCCGCCCGATCGCCGGCACCCGCCCGCGCGGCGCGACGCCGGAAGAAGACCGCGCGCTCGAAAGGGAGCTTCTCGCCGACCCGAAGGAGCGCGCCGAGCATCTGATGCTTTTGGATCTCGGCCGCAACGATGTCGGCCGGGCGGCGTTGATGGGAACCGTCGCGGTGACGGAAAGCTTCGTCATCGAACGCTATAGCCATGTGATGCATATCGTCTCGAACGTGAAGGGACGCCTTGCGCCCGGCGTCGATCCGGTCGACGCGGTCGCGGCGGGATTTCCGGCGGGCACCGTCACGGGCGCGCCGAAGATCCGCGCGATGGAGATCATCGATTCCCTCGAACGCGACGCGCGCGGGGCCTATGGCGGCGCGATCGGCTATTTCTCCGCCGACGGCAATGTCGACACCTGCATCGCGCTCAGAACGGCGCTCGTCGCCAAGGGCGTCATGCATGTCCAGGCCGGCGCCGGCATCGTCGCCGATTCAGATCCCAAGGCCGAACAAATGGAATGCCGCAACAAGGCGAGGGCTCTCTTCGCGGCGGCTGAAGGCGCGCTCGCGAGACAAGGGAATTGACGTTGCGGCGTTTGATCTCGCTCGGCGCGATTCTCGGTCCAAGACGATGCAGATGACGTTCCGCATTCCTCCCTTTACAAAAAACTACTCAATAGCGCAGGCCGTGCTATGAACCATCTTTCCTATGAGCTATGACCCTTCAAGAGAGCGCCTCGGGGGAGACGGGAATGGATCGGGCCGAAAGCGAACGCCAGAAAAGCGTTCTTATCGTTTCGTTGTTGCTGATCTTGGTCGGCGTGCTGCTCTTGTTTGGCGTTTCGCCGGCGACGCCGGTCTTCACGAATGAAGTCGGCTCGATCGGCCTTTCGCTGATCACCGCCGGCGTCATCGCGCTGACACTCGACCGCGTGTCGGTGTCGGCGATCTCTGGAAAATTGACCGGCATTATCGACCGGGGCCTTCAGGAACTCAAAGTGCGAAATTTCGGCGTGTCGGAAATCACGCCGTCGACGCCTTACGACGAAATCTACGAGTCCATGAAGAAAAGCGCCTATTTCGACCTGGCGCAGACATGGTCGCCCGACATGAGGAATATTCTCGACAGCGCCGCCGAACTGGTGCGGAATGGCGGTCGGCTGCGCGTCTTCCTTCTTCACCCGGAATCGGAGGCCGCCAAACAGCGCAGCAGCGATTTGTGGGAGGAGCCCGACTATGTCCCGAACAAGATTCGCTCGGACATCAGCCAGATGCGATCCTTTCGCCGGCGCATGCAGGCCGAGCAAGGTCTAAGCGAGCGCGATGCGGCCGCGCGGATCAAGCTCTACTTACATCGCTCCCTGCCGACCTGCGCAATTTACAGAACTGAGCAAAAAGCGTGGCTCGCCTTTTACTGGCTGGGCGCTCAATCCGACGCTCGAATGAATATCGTCGTCGACGGAACCGTCGACAACCCCGCGGCGGCGCAGTGCGCCGCGCATTTTGAGATGCTTGAAAGGGCGGCCGTCAATGTTCGGCTCGACCGGCAAGAAATTCCCCAGCTTCCCGAGATCGGCTTGATGACGCAGACAGCCGCCGCTTCGACGAACGGGCCTGCCCCTCGCCCGGCGACATGACGAATACGCCCTTTGATCTCAGCGACGTGCAGGAGCGGGTGAACGAGACCCGTCAGGCGCTGCTGCGCGCCGACGCCGATTATGAAAAGCGCGCCGCAGCCGCCGGCGACCGCATCGTCAAAGAATATCTCGACAGATTCATGGACGATGATCCGAGGCGATCGCAAATCGCGAAAGACGCGGCTGCGGCGATCGCCGATGAGATACGCAATTTCGACGCCGTCCGCACTGGCCTCTTTGTGGATGCCGCGCTCGCAAATCTTAAACTCCGATACATGCTGAATTCGCTGCAACTCCACGTCGTCAGGGAGGGGCTGCAACATTTCTCGGCGATTTCAGACGAGCTGATAAAAGCCTTGGCGACGAAGCGCGCCGATAAGCCCAAAACCGACACCAGCGATTTTCAGGCCATCGTGAAGACCTCTTATGACGACGCCAGGACGGTCGGCGCGCATGTCGCCGCCATTCAGGCGCTCGCCGCGGAGATCATCGTCATCCGCACCGAGACTCTTGTTTCCTTCGCCAAGGAGCGCTTGACGGTCACGCTCGCCGAAGCGCTCCGGCGCATCGCCGAGCATGTCGCACAAACGCCCCGTTCGGAATTGCTCGCCAAATCATGGGATGCGGTCTGCGAGGCCATCGCTGAAATGGCGAGCGCGATTCTGGACGAGGAAATTCCGGCGAACCGGATCAAGAAGATCCTGGAAATCCTCGCCAAGGGCCTCGGCGCGCAGAAGGCGGGAACGTCCCCAGGCGACACCGATGTGATGCAAAATTTGCTCCCCGCGGCGCACGCGCATCAACAGGTTTTGGATAAGCTCGCCATCGCGCTTCGCGCCGCCGCAGCGGCCTTTGACGAAATAGACCGGCGCCTTAAGCAAGCCGGCCCCGCCCGGTGATCGGAGCCGCTACTGCATCGCCACCCTGTCGCGCGCCCTCCACGCGGCTTCGAGCACCGGCAGAACCGCAACCGTGTCGAGCTTGAAGCCGCGCGCCGGCGCGGAGGTGAGCCACGGGCCGATGACGTCAAGCGTCGCGCGGCGGGGATGACAGATCGCGACCGCAAAGCCCGTCTCGCGCGCGATGCTTTCGACAAGCGCGAGCTGGCGCGCGACGGTCTCGGAATCAAGGTCCGGATCGAGGAAGACGTCGCGCGCGTAAACCGTCGCGCCGATGGCGCGCCCGGCCGCCGCCGCGACGCTCTTGCTCGTCGTCAGGGAGTCGAGGAAGAAAAGCCCGCGTTCGTCGAGAATGGAGAGAACCGTCTTCATCGACGCTTCGTCGCGAGTCATGAGCGAGCCCATATGATTGTTGACGCCGATATAGCCGGTAAAGCGCGACAGATTCCAGTCGAGATCCGACAGGAGCGCCGTCGCGCTGACGCCGACCTTGAGGCTGTGCGGCCCCGGATCGGCTTCGCCCGCCGGCTCCATAGGCAGATGCAGAAGGACGGCGTCGCCCCGCTTTCTCGCCCGGTCGACCTCTTTTTGGATATTCTCCGCATAAGGAAGAAAGGAGAAGGTCACCGGGCCGGGCATGCGCATGATTTCGTCAAAGGCGGCCTTCTCGATTCCCATGTCGTCGAAAATGACGATGATGCGCGGGCCGCCCTCGACGATGACAGGCGGCGCGAAACGTTCCAGCGTCTCGCCCGTCGTCAGCCGCTCGACAAGGCGCGCGCGCCCGCTAAAACCGCGCGGCCCGGCCGCCGGCCCCTCGCCGGGCGCGGCCCGTCCCTCATAATAGGCCGCGTCGCTGCGCGCCCCGTCGCCGCCCAAATAGGAAAAGGACGCGCCGATGATGACGCCCATCGCCGCCATCACAAAAGAGGCGATCGCGCCGGCGTCGCCCGACCGGCGACGCCGCGGCCGCCGGTTCGCCTCCTTCAGTCTCGCTGGCACGCCGCCGCCTTTCCAAAATAAGACAGCATCCCGCCGCCGGTTGCGCGGGCCGGGACCGCCGCTATTGTCTCGGCCGACCGTTCCATGATTCTCGGACCCCCGATGATCCTCGTCATCGACAATTATGACAGCTTCACCTGGAATCTCGTCCACCTTATCGGGCGGACGGGGGACGAGGTCGTCGTCAGGCGCAATGACGCGCTTTCGCCCGAAAACGCAATCCTCCTAAAGCCCGCCGCGATCGTCCTCTCGCCGGGCCCCGGAACGCCGAAGGAGGCCGGGATCTGCCTCGGCCTCATCGGCGCGGCGAGCGCGGCGAAGACCCCCGTCTTCGGCGTCTGCCTCGGGCTGCAATCGATCGCTGAGGCCTTTGGCGGCAAGATCGTGCGGGCGAAAAGGCTGATGCACGGCAAGACGAGCCGGATCCGCCACCAAGGGAATGGGCTTTTTGCAGGCGTCCCGGCAGGGTTCACGGCGACGCGCTACCATTCGCTCATCGCCGATCCGGCGCGCCTGCCGCCGGTCCTCGAAACGACCGCGACGAGCGAGGATGACGGGGAGGTCATGGCGCTCCAGCATCGGACCCTGCCGATCGCCGGCGTGCAGTTCCATCCCGAAAGCATCGCGAGCGAGCATGGCGGCGAGATTTTCGCCAATTTCCTCGCCTGGGCGAGACGCCGATGAGCGCCTTTCGGGCCTTTGCTGACAACGCGGCGCGGCGCACGCTCTCCCCCCCGGAAATGCGCGAGGCGATGACCGTCCTTCTTGAGGGCGGCGTGGCGGCGGACGAGGAGATCGCCGATTTCCTGATGGCGCTCCGTAACCGCGGCGAAACGATCGACGAGATCGTCGCGGCGGCGAAGGTCATGCGTGAAAAAGCCGAGCTAGCCGTCGCCCCGGCGGAAGCCATCGATACCTGCGGCACCGGCGGCGACGGCGTCGGCACTTTCAACATTTCGACGGCCGCCGCGCTCGTGGCGGCGGGCGCCGGAGCCTATGTCGCAAAACACGGAAACAACGCGGCGTCGTCAAAGTCGGGTTCCGCCGAGGTTCTAAGAGAACTCGGCGTAAAAATAGACGCCTCGCCGACGACGATGGGCGAATGCTTGCAAAAGGCGCGCGTGGGGTTCTTTTACGCCCGCAAATACCATCGCGCCGTCGCAAATGTGGCGAAGGTTCGCGCTAAGCTTGGCGTTAGGACGATATTCAATCTCTTAGGCCCCCTCTGCAACCCGGCCGGCGCGCCACGCCAACTGATGGGCGTCTACAGTCGAGAATTGGTGTTGCGAATGGCGCGAGTGCTCGACCGCTTGGGCTCTCACGCCGCCTGGGTCGTTCATGGCTCGGATGGGCTCGATGAGCTGACGACCACGGGACCGAGTTTCGTCGCCGAATTGCGCAACGGACGCGTTCGAGAATTTGCCGTAAAGCCGCAAGATGTCGGACTGAAGCTTGCGACGATCAACGACTTGAAAGGCGGAACGCCTGCGGAAAACGCGGTCGCAATACGACGACTCCTTGAGGGTGAGAAAGGGCCGCACCGGGACATCGTGGTCTTAAACGCCGCTGCGGCGCTGGTCGTTGCGGGAAAAGCGGCGACATTGATTGAAGGAGCCGCGCTCGCCGATGAGAGCATCGCGTTTGGGCGAGCGAAAGAAGCGCTCGAAAAGCTTATAGAAGTTTCAAATCTGCCTCATTTTGAATGACCATTCTTGACGACATCCTCGCTTACAAGCGCGCCGAAGTCGCGCGCGCCAAAGCGAATGCCCCGCGCGCCGCGCTTGAAGAACTCGCGCGCGACGAGGGGCGCCCGCGCGGTTTTCTCCGCGCCTTGCAGGCGGCCGCGCCGAAACGCTACGCGCTCATCGCCGAGATCAAGAAAGCGAGCCCTTCGAAGGGGCTCATCCGCGCCGATTTCAATCCGGCCAATCTCGCCCGCGCCTATCATCGCGGCGGCGCGACCTGCCTTTCGGTCCTGACCGACGGGCCGAGCTTTCAAGGCTCGCCATACGATCTCAGGCAAGCCCGCGCGGCGGGCCTGCCCGTCCTCAGGAAAGACTTCATGATCGACCCCTATCAGGTGGTCGAGGCGCGGGCCCTCGGCGCGGACTGCATTCTTCTCATCATGGCCTGTCTCGACGACGGTCTCGCCGCGGACCTCGCCGCCGCGGCGCTAGAATGGGGCATGGACGTCCTCGTCGAGACCCATGACGAGGCGGAAGTCGAACGCGCCCTCCGGCTCGACGCGCGGCTTATCGGGATCAACAACCGCAATCTTGCAACCTTCGCGACCTCGCTTGAGACGACCGCCCGGCTCGCCGCGCTCATCCCGCCGGACCGCTTCGTCGTCAGCGAGAGCGGCATTGCGAGCCACGCCGATCTTGCGCGCCTGCGCGGCTATGGCGCGAAGGCCTTCCTCGTCGGGGAAAGCCTGATGCGCGCGCCCGACGTCGCCGCGGCGACGCGCGCGCTTCTTTCGCCTGTCGCAAATGTCTGACAGGCCGTAAGATTTTCCGAACAACCCAGTTGACGCGCCTCTGGAACAACAATAGAACGTTGTTGCTTTGTTCTCGCCGCCCGGCGGCCGTTTCGGACACGCAAGGAGGCCTCTTGCGCTCCGGCGGCGAAGGTTAACAGGCCGGCATGGCGGGAGCCGTTCCGAGAAAATGTTTTGGAGGCGCAATCATGTTGAGCCGCTTGACATGCTGACACAAAAGCAGCGCGAACTCCTGGTCTTCATCAATGAGCGAATCAAGGAGACGGGCGTATCGCCTTCTTTCGACGAAATGAAGGAAGCGCTCGATCTGCGCTCGAAATCGGGCATTCACCGGCTGATCACGGCGCTTGAAGAGCGCGGCTTCATCCGCCGCCTGCCGCACCGGGCGCGCGCGCTTGAAGTGTTGCGCCTGCCGGACTCGGCGAGCCCGCGCGAGGCCCGCGGCTTTTCGCCGTCGGTCGTCGAAGGACGCTTCGATGCAGGAAGCGCGAAAAAGTCGCCGCGCCGCGCCGCGCCTCCGACCGAGGCGCAAGGCGAGGACGCCGGCAGTTTCGAACTTCCCATTCTCGGCCGCATTGCGGCGGGAACGCCCGCCGAGGCGATCGAGCATGAAGTCGACCGCTTCGCCGCGCCGCGGGCGATGCTGAAATCGGGCGAGCATTTCATTCTCGAAGTGCAGGGCGAGTCGATGATCGAGGCCGGCATTTTCGACGGCGATCTTGCGATCATCCAGCGCTGCGCCGACGCGCAGACAGGCGACATCGTGGTCGCGCTTGTCGATCGCGAGGAGGCGACCTTGAAGCGCATCCGCAAGAAAGGCGGCTCGATCGCCCTCGAAGCGGCCAATCCCGCTTTCGAGACGCGCATCTACGGGCCCGACCGGGTCTCGGTCCAGGGACGGCTCGTCGGCTTGATGCGACGGTATTAAATGGGGCGCCGTCAGGCCCGCTCGCCTGTCTTCCGTCCATCGTCTTGAAGGTTGCAGAAGCGATCATTCAGGGGGCGGCGGACGCGGGCGAGACGGACGCGCCCTCGCAACAAAACCTGGCGTCCGCCCACGCCGCGCTGACGCGCGATCGCTCGAATGCCGGCTCCGCCCGAAGAACGGGGAATCCAGTTTTCCGTCAGAACGCGCCGCTGGACTGGCCGGCGCTCCAGGGCCTCGCGCCTTGCGTTTCCCGTATGCTCCGCACGCGAAGGCCGGCCTTGCTGATCCATATGGCGTGCGCGCCCGCCGCCCAGGCCGCCCGGCGGTCGAGCAGCCGGGCCGCGCAAGGCGCGCCCCGCGGCGCCGGATAGAGCGCGATGACGAGATCGGCGCGGGCGCAGTCGTCGGAAAGGCCGAGAGGGTCGTTCGAAACCGCGACCGTCGCGCCATTGACGCTGACGACGCAGCCTTCTTCGTCGCAACGGCCGATTTCGGCGAGCGAGCGCGTCGGCGCCGCGTCGCGATCAAGGCCGACATGCTCCTTCCAGACGCCCGCGGCGAATTTGTCCGAACGCGGATTGAAGAGCGCAAGCCCCTCCCCGGCGACGATCCCGACATTCGTTCCCTCGCGCGACAGGAACAGGGACGGCGGCGGCGCGGCGGCGATCGCCAGGGCGGCGAACGGAAGGCAGGCGATCCCGCCGAGCCGCCACGGCGCCGTTTGCAGGCAAAGCCACAGGCCGCCGAAGGTCAGAACGCCGAGCGCCATTGGCGGCCATTGCGCGACGGTCGCGACGGCGCCTTTCTGCGCCGCGATAAAACCGCCGACCGCGAGAATGACGTCGACGCCTTGCGCCGCGATCCGCCACGCCGAGCCGTCAAGGCCAAAAGGCATGAGAAGGATCGCGACAATGGCCGCCGGCATCACGACGAACCCCATCAGCGGCACGGCGACCATATTCGCGGCGAGCCCCATCACCGCCGCCCGGTTGAAATGGTAGAAACTATAGGGCGCGGTCGCCGTCGAAGCGATGACATCCGTCGCCGCGACGCCAAGACCATAGCGCCGAAGCCGCGCGAGAAGCGTGAAGCTCCGCATCGGATCGGCGCGGCGCGCTTGCCATTCATAAGCGGCGATCAACGCCGTCACGGCCGCGAAGGACATCTGGAAGCCCGGATGGAGCACGGCTTCCGGCGCATAGAGAATGATCGCCGTCGCCGCGATCGCGACATTCCTCAAGGAGAGCGCCCGGCGGTCGACGAGGATCGCGATGAAGAAGATCGAGGACATGATGAAAGCGCGCTGCGCCGACCATCCGGCCCCGGATAAAAGGAGATAGGCGAAGCCGGAGAGGAGCGCCGCGCCGGCCGCCCACTTCTTGATCGGGTAACGAAGAGCGAGGGGCTCGACCGCCGCGAGAGCGAGCCGGATCGCAAAGAAGATAAGCCCCGTCGCAAGGCCCATATGCAGGCCGGATATGGCAAGGAGATGGGCGAGCCCTGAATCGCGCAGCGCCGCCTTGGAAGCCTCGCTGATCGCGCCGCGCTTGCCGGTGACGACGGCCGCGACGATCGCCCCGCCCTCGCCCGGCGCCTTGTCGAGAATGCGCCGCGCCAGAGAAAGCCGCGCCGCCTCGATCGCCGCCGCAAGCCGCGCGGGAAAATCGCGCGAAGCCTCGACGACCGCCGGCGCCGTCACGGCATAGCCGACAGCGCCGATCCGTTGAAAATAAAGCTGGCGCGCAAAATCGAAGGAACCGGGCGCGGCGGGCGGCGGCGGCGGCGACAGCCCGGCGCGAAAAGAGATGATGTCGCCCGGCCGCGCGTCGAAGCCCTTTCCGCGCCAGGTGATGCGCGCCCGCTTCGGCGTCGCGGCGCCGTCAAGGCCGGCGATCGAATCTATCTCGACCACGAAGCGGCGCGACCGCGCCTCCTCCTCGACCGAAACGAGACGCCCGACAATCGTCGTCGGCCGCATTTCGCGCGCGAGCGCCGGCGCGTCGACCGAGGCCGTGCGCAAAGCCGCCGCGACAAAGCCGAGGGCGATCAGGAAACACGCGCCCAAAAATGGGTTTTCCCGGCGCGCGCCCCAGGCGCCGCCGGCGGCCGCGAGGAGCGCGAGGCTCGTAAAAATGCTCGGCTCCGTTTTCAGTCCGAAATAGAACGCCGCGCCAGCGCCGATCGCGACCGGCGCCCAGAGCGCCCCGCGTCCCGCCTCCGCTTTCGCCCAGCGGGCGAGTTTTTCCCGCGACAGCGCCGCAAGGTCCTGAAGGGCGCGCCCGCCCGCCCGGCCCGATGCGGCCGGCGAAAAGCGGGGAAGCTCGGTCGTCGCCATAGGCGTCCTTATGAAACGCCGCGCCGCCCGGCTTACGACAGACCGGCGCGGCTTGCATTCGAAACAATGAAATGGTCCAAACCCCGCTCATCCCGGCGGCAACAATTTCCATCCAAAAATCACCGAATGACCGAGATCGTCACCCGCTTCGCCCCGTCCCCGACCGGCTATCTTCATATTGGCGGAGCGCGGACGGCGCTTTTTTCCTGGCTTTATGCGCGCGGGCGCGGCGGAAAGTTTTTCCTCAGAATCGAGGACACCGACCGCGCCCGCCACAATGAAGCCGCGGTCGCGGCGATCATCGACGGCCTTGACTGGCTCGGCCTCGACTGGGACGGCGCGCCGGTCTCGCAATTTTCGCGCAGCGCCCGCCACGTTGAAATCGCCGAGGCGCTCCTCGCCAGGGGCGCGGCCTATCGCTGTTTCATGACGCCGGAGGAGACGCATGAAGCGCGGGAAAGGGCGCGCGCGGCGAAAGCCCGCTTCGAAAGCCCCTGGCGCGACGCCGATCCCGCTTCGGCGCCGAGCGCGCCCTTCGCCATCCGCTTCAAGGCGCCGCGCGAGGGCGAAACGGTCGTTCATGACGTCGTTCAGGGCGTGGTGCGCTTTCCGAATGACGCGCTTGACGACCTCATTATTCTGCGCTCCGACGGCGCGCCGACCTACAATCTCGCCGTCGTCGTCGACGATCACGACATGGGGGTGACGCATGTCGTCCGCGGCGACGACCACTT
>JBFXBB010000078.1:0-10499 GCA_050183685.1 Amphiplicatus sp. | reverse complement strand
TATTTATAATCTTGGGGACGGTCACGACTCCATTCTCGAAGGCTATCTTGGCGGCTGGACCGACCGGTTGATTTTAGGCGAAGGCATTTTACCCTCTGAAGTGAAGGTCTCCCACCCGGTTTCTGATTTTGAGGATATCGTCCTTACTTTCTCCGATGGCGGGACAATTACCCTTGACGAAGAATTTGCCTGGGGATCGGCGGTGGGCGTCGAAGAGATTCACTTCGCGGATGAGACGATCTGGACGAAGGCGATGCTGCCGGCGCTCAGCGTTGCGAGCGAATCGACGGATGCAAACGATGTCATCAACGGCTTCGATATCGCCGACACGATCGTCGGCGGTCTTGGGGATGACACAATCTATGGCCGCGGCGGCAATGATATTTTTCAATATGCGCTGGGGGACGGCGACGATGTCATCAACGAATATTCGAACAACGGGGAGGATGTGTTGGAGCTCGGCGCGGGCATTCTTCCCGCCGCAGTGACATTCACGCGGTCGTCGCCGACCGGAAATACGGTCACTCTCGGTTTTACGGATGGCGGATCGATCCAAATCACCGACGGCCTGACGACAACTTATCAGCAGGGCATCGAACAGATCACCTTCGCCGACGAAACAGCGTGGACAAAAACTGAATTGCGCGCCGGCGTTCTCGCCGCGGCGAAGACAAGCGGGAACGACTCCATTTACGGCTTTGGGTCAGATGACTTCATCGATGGCGGACTGGGTAATGATACGCTCACCGGCTATGGCGGAAATGACACTTTCGTTTATTCGCTCGGCGATGGCGATGACGTCGTTTATGAGTATTCGGCGCAGGGCGATAACGACAAACTCCAGCTTGGAGCCGGTATTCTTCCTTCGGAAGTCGCGCTCGTTCGTTCGTCGCCTGACGGCGTTGGCGTTACGCTCGAATTCGTCGACGGCGGATCTGTCTATATTGACAACGGTCTAAATCATTCGTGGCAGCAGGGATTGGAATCAGTCGTTTTTGCAGACGCGACGACTTGGACGAAAGACGGTCTTCGCGAGCTGGTCCTGGCTGCCGCCGCGACGAATGGCAACGATACGATTTATGGCTTCAACAATATCGAAGATGTGATTGAGGGCGGGCTCGGCGATGACACGCTGGCCGGCTACAGCGCGAACGACACCTATGTCTATGAACTGGGCGACGGTGACGATGTCATCAATGAGGTCGGCGGCGGGGGCGACGCGGATACGCTACAGCTCGGCTCCGGCGTCATCGCCTCCGAGGTTACGGTAGTCCGTCCGATTCCTGATGGAGGGGCGCTCACCCTAGAATTTATCGACGGGGGCTCCGTAAAAATTGCGTATGGAGCGGACGGGACATGGCAATCGGGCGTGGAAATAATTTCCTTCGCGGGCGGCCCTACCTGGACGAAATCCGGTCTTCAACAAATGTTGTTGGACGAGGCGTCAACCAGCGGCAATGACACCATCTACGGTTATACCAAATCGAACGATGTCATTATTGGCGGCTTGGGCGACGATGCGTTGCGAGGGCTTGATGGCAATGACGATTATGTTTTTGGTGAGAACGACGGAAACGACCTCGTTGATGAGTCTGGCCCTTGGTACGATACGGATCGTATCCTATTCGATTCCAGCGTTTCGCCCGGTGATATTCTCCTGTCGCGCGCCGTAGATGACTCCAATGACGTCATAGCGACCAATGTGAACACGGGCGCGACGATACGCATCGACGATCAACGCGTGTCGACCAGTCTCGGCATAGAGCAGATTGTTTTTGAAGATAATACGATCTGGGATCGGGCGACGATCGAGACCTTGTCGGGAACCGGGGCGCCGGTTGTCATTGATCTTGACGGGGACGGCGTGGAGCTGATCTCGTCGCAAACGAGCCGCGTGCGGTTCGATTTCGACGGCGACGGCGTGAAGGAGCGCGGCGGCTGGGTTGGCCGCGACGATGGTTTTCTGGTGCTGGACCGGAATGGCGACGGCAAGGTCAGCGGCATGTCGGAGATTTCCTTCCTCGGCGATCTTCCGGGGGCGCGCTCGGATCTCGAAGGGCTCGGCGCATTTGACAGCGATGGCGATGGCGCTCTGACCGCCGCCGATGCTGAGTTCGGGTCCTTCCTTGTCTGGCAGGACCGGAACGGCAATGGCCGGAGCGACCGGGGCGAGCTGAAGAGCCTTGCCGATCTCGGGATTGCGAGCCTCAGTCCGGTTGGCCTTGCGCCCTCCAACGCCGCGCCTGTCAGCCTCGACGACAATACGGTCCTGCGGGTCGGGGCTGTCGAATGGGCGGACGGCTCGAAGAGCGACCTGGCGGATGTGGCGCTGCGTTACAGTGAGGAGCCAGCGCCCAACAACTGGCGCGCGGATTTGGCCGACGCCTTCTTCAATGCGATCCTGCAGCAAAGCAGCGCGACTGGCGGCGAAAACTATTTGGCTGATGTGGCGAAGTCGTCCGGTCACCTTCGCGGGTGGTTTGAGCTTGATGACTGGATAGGCAATCCCGCTTCGTGGACTTCGGCCGGAGCGGCGCCAAGTCTCGACGCTGACGTGTTCGATGCGCCGCTGTTCGGCGCCATGATAGAGGCGAATGCGCATCGCCTCTTCAATGCGAGCCACCTCGAAAAATTCCTGCATCTCGCGTGATGATCTAGGGAGATGCGGGGTTCGATTTCGACCAACCGGCGGCGTCAGCGATGAACGCCGGTCAAGGGAGCTCTGAAACCGGCATGGCGGGGGCGCTTCGCGCCGCCCGCCATGTCGCATTCGAAGCGGCGACGGTCAGCGCCTTCGTCAATCTCCTGATGCTGACCGGTCCGCTCTACATGCTGCAAATCTATGATCGCGTGCTGGCGAGCCGAAGCTATGAGACGCTGGTCGTCATTTCCATTCTCGTCGTTGCGCTCTATGCGACCATGGCGACGCTTGATTTTGCGCGCGGCGCGCTCCTGGCCCGCGCCGCCAGCGTGTTTGAAGATCAGTTGAGGGGGCTCGCCTTCGATCTCGCTGTTAATACGGCGCGGTCTCAAAGCAGCGCCGCCGCCGAGCAGCCTCTCCGGGATTTGCGTCAAATCCGGCAGTTCGTCGCCAGCCCGGCGCTGACCGCTGTGTTCGATGCGCCCTGGACGCCGCTGTTTCTCCTGATCGTATTTATGATGCACTGGCTGCTCGGCGTCGTCGCGCTTGTCGGACTTCTTATTTTGCTTGCCCTCGCTTGGATCAATGAGCGTGCTTCCGCCAATGCAAATCTCGCCGCGCAAGTCTCGACCAAAGACGCCGATCAGCTCGCCGCCGCCGCTTTGCGCAACGCCGCCGCCTCGGACGCGATGGGGATGCGCGGCGTGATCAGGAAACGCTGGCTTGCAATCAGCGAAACGGCGAACGATCACGCTTTGCTCGCGACCGACATGATCGGCGGGATATCGGCAAGCTCTCGCGCTTTCCGGCTGTTGCTCCAGTCGACTATTCTCGGGACCGGCGCCTATCTCGCAATTGAAGGCGCCGTGACGGCTGGGGTCATGATCGCCGCCTCGATCATCGCGGGACGCGCGCTCGCGCCCGTCGAGATCGTCACCAGTCAATGGCGGAGCTTTGCGCTTTCCGCGGCGGCTTATGATCGGCTGAAAAAATTTATCGGCTCGGCGTCTCCGCCGATGGAACGCACGGCGCTGCCGGCGCCGCGCGGCGCGCTCGCGATCGATCGGCTGTACTGTCAACCTACCGGCTCAAAGCGGCCCATAGTCAAAGGCGTCTCTTTCAGCCTTGCGCCGGGTGAGGCTCTTGGCGTCATCGGCCCGAGCGCCGCCGGCAAATCGACCCTGGCGCGGGCGATTGTCGGCGTCGAACGCGCCGTTTCCGGCGAGATTCGGCTCGATGCAGCCAATATCGCTCATTGGGATCAGGACGCTCTCGGCAAGCATATCGGCTTTCTGCCGCAGGAGGTCGAGCTTTTCGCCGGCGCGGCGGCTGAGAACATCTCCCGCTTTGCAGAAAACCCGAAGTCGGAGGACATCATCGCGGCGGCCGAGGCGGCCGGCGCCCATGCGATGATCCTTGGCTTTCCGGATGGCTATGACACACAAATCGGCGACCAGGGACGCCATCTCTCCGCCGGACAGCGCCAGCGGCTGGCGCTCGCCCGCGCGCTTTATGGCGATCCGGCTCTCGTCGTCCTCGACGAGCCGAACGCCAATCTCGACGCCGAAGGCGATGCGGCTCTTGCCGCTGCCGTGCAAAAGCTGAAGGCGCGCGGGGCGACGACGATCATTGTCGCGCATCGCCCGAGCGCGATCGCCTATGTCGACAAGCTCCTTTTGCTTGCGGACGGGGAGGTGCGCGCCTTCGGCCCGCGGGACGAAATCCTTGCCCAGATCGCGCCGAAACAGCTCGCGCCGTTCAAGCGCATGGCCGAGACCGGAGAAACGGCGCATGGCTGAACCCCATGAACCCCAAAAAAAGCCGCCGGGCGCCGCCTATTTTCGGCGGCTTAGCATTGGCGTCATTGCGGTTGTCTTCGGCGGGCTGGCGCTCTGGTCCGTGCTCGCGCCGATTGACGGCGCCGTCGTCGCCGCCGGCCAGGTGGTCGTCGAGGGCAATCGCAAGGCCGTGCAGCATCTCGAAGGCGGCGTTGTCGGTGAAATCCTCGTCCGGGAAGGTCAGTTCGTCGAGGCCGGCGACCTCGTCGTTCGCCTCGAAGACACGGTCCCGCGCGCGAATTTCCAGACGATCGAAGGGCAATTGGCGGAACTTTACGCCCGGCGAGGGAGGCTCATTGCGGAATGCAACGATCTCGACCTGCCTGCTGAAGCGCAAGGCGTCCGCGACATTATCGAAAGCGCGGCGTTTCGAGCAAAAGCCGCCGGGCAAGCCGAGCTGTTCTTTGCGAAACGCAACACGAGAACGACGCAAATTTCGCTTCTCGAAGAGCGGATCGTGCAGCAGATCGAGCGCATCGCCGGCCTCAAAGCCCAGATCGACTCGCTGGCGAGCCAGCGCACGCTCATTCTCGATGAACTTGAGGGCGTCAGGGAGCTTCACAAGGAGGGATATGCTCCCAAGACGCGCCTGCGAGCGTTGGAGCGTGAAGCAAAGCGCCTCGACGGCGAAGGCGGCGCGCTCAAGGCCGGCGTCGCCGAGGCGACGAGCATCATCGCTGAGGCAAGGCTTGAAATCGTCCGCATCAAGGAAACCGCGCGAGAAGACTCGATTGCCGAGCTGCGCGACGCCGAAGTCTCGATCGCCGAGTTGGAAGAGCGCCGCGTGACGGCGCTCGACGCGCTGAAGCGTACTGAAATCCGCGCGCCACGGGCCGGGCGTGTACTCGCCCTTTCCGTCCATACCGTGGGCGGAGTCATTGCGCCCGGCGCGTCGCTCATGGAGATCGTGCCGGAGGACGACCGCCTTCAGATCGCCGCCAGGGTCGAGCCCGCCGATATCGACAAGGTGGCGCGGGGCCAGGAGACGCTGATCCGCTTCTCCGCCTTCGGAGCGCGGGCGACGCCTGAAGCCACGGGCGTCGTCGCCACCGTCTCCGCCGACAGCCTCGCCGATGACGCGACCGGCGCGCCCTACTATCTCGCTTTGGTCGATCTTCCCGCCAATGACGAGATGTCCGCCATTCTCCGTGGACAGCCTCTCGCGCCGGGCATGCCGGCCGAGACCTTCATCCGTACCGGAGCAAGACCCGCCATCAGCTATTTCCTCAAGCCGCTGACGGACGCCTTCGCGCGGTCGTTGAAAGAGGAGTGATGACTGGTCGACGACTGATCCAGCGCTCCTATGCGTCGGCGCTTCCTTCACGGCGTCTATTGAAACCCATCGCGCGGGTGTCGATAAAGCAGGATCAGAACAACACTATGGGCGGCGTTCTCTCGACTAATACGAGGCCCTGCTGGGAGGACACTGAAACGCGATCGGCGCGCTGCCTTCAACACCGTTGTCGAGCCGCAAGGATCGTATCGATCGACTAGCGGCGAACAGCCGGCAAGCTCGACCTAACATAGAATCAGAATTCTAATTCCTAGATTCTTCTGTTAGGGTCTGGAAATAAGGAGTTCTCGGAAGGCGCTTGATCTTGTTCGCATCCCTACCAGGGCGAGGCTTGGCAAGAGGATCCAAGCCGGGCTTCGGGACAGTAAGACTTTGGCCCTCTACCGAGCGGCCCTTAGCCTACTCTCCGGCAAGGACTTCGAGGACATTTCCGTTTCCCGGTTCGCCAAGGCCGGCGGCTGCTCGGTCGGCGCCTTCTATGGGCGATTTTCCGATAAGAAGCTCTTTCTCGTTTTTCTTATTGGAGAAACTTTCCGCCAGGCGGCAAATCGGGCGGAAAATTCCCTAGGCGACGGAACTGCGCACGGACCCGGCCTCGAAAAAACCGCCAAGAAAATTGCTGCGCAAATTTCCGAGCAATTTGCTGATACGGACTTCGCCGGGATTGTTCGCGCGACCGTAAAGTTCGGCTTCTCCGATGTGAAATCGCGCCGCGCATTCGACGACTACCGCCAAGCGGTCGTAGAACGCGCAATTGCATTGCTGGCGCCGCATTTGCGACGCGGGAGCGAGGAGCGCGTTTGCGAGGCGATGCAGGCGGCATTCGAGATATTGACCGATGCTGTAATCTGCAAATCGGGGGATTTGCGGCCAGGCTCACCGCGCATGAATGAAGCGCTAGCCGCCATCATCATTAAATTGGCCGACGCGGGCGGAAAATCAGTGAGCGTCCGGCGGCGGCCGCCTTACGATGGGGCGAGCGACGCGGTAACGCCTAGGCATGCGCATAGGCGTAAGCCTGGGAGGATCGATGCAGGAGATCTTGGGGCGTGAGCGGCGTCGTCGCTGGAGCGATGACGACAAGCTGAAGATCGTTGCGGAGTCGTTCCGGCCAGGGGTGTCGGTGAGCTGGGTGGCGCGGCGTCACGGGGTGTCGGCGTCGCAATTGTTCAACTGGCGGAAGGCGGCGCGCGTTGAGAACGCGTCGATTGCGCCGGCTGCCGATCTTATTCCCGTTGTCATCTCTACCGCCCGAAGCGAGCCGCCCGCGCCGACGAGGGAACGGCTTGAGGAGAGCAACGCCATGTCCGCCGGCGCGGGCGAAGCGCGCATTGAGGTCGCGTTTCCGAACGGGCGCCGGCTGTCGGCGCCGGCGGGCCTTGATCGCGGGCTTTTGGAGCAACTCATCGCTTCAGTCGCGCGCGGATGATCTCGCTGCCGCCCGGAACGAAGGTGTGGCTGAAGGCGGGGCGGACCGACATGCGCTGCGGTTTCGACGGGCTCGCGGCGCAGATCCAATCGGCGCTCGCCGAGAACCCGCTGTCGGGCCACGTCTTTGTCTTCCGGGGGCGGATGGGCGACCGGGTGAAGGTCCTGTGGTGGGACGGCCAGGGGATGTGCCTCTTCTACAAGCGCATTGAGAAAGGATCGTTCACCTGGCCGGCGGCGAAGGACGGCAAGGTTTCGGTGACGGCGGCGCAGCTCATGAGCCTGCTTGAAGGGATGGACTGGCGGCTGACGCGCGCGGCGCAGCAAGCCGCGCAGCCGACGCGCGTCGGCTGAGGCAAAAAATCGAGAGCGGCGGGATTCCCGTCCCATGCGACGCAAGGCATGATCGCCGCATGACGACGCACTTGCTCCCCGACGACGTTGAGACGCTGCAAAAGCTGGTCGTCGAGCAGCGGTTCCTGATCGAGAAGCTGACGCTGCAGCTCGCCGCGATGAAGCGCCATCGCTTCGGCGCGAAGTCGGAGAGCCTCGATCAGCTTGAACTTCTGATCGAAGATTTGAAGACGGCGGAGGCCGAACTCGTCGCGGCGGCGTCCGAGACGACAGCGCCGAAAGGCCAGCCGAAGCGGCGGCCCTTGCCGGAGCATCTGCCGCGCGAGGAGATCATCCATGCGCCCGAGAGCGCCTGCGCCCATTGCGGCAAGGCGATGCGCAAGCTCGGCGAGGAAGTGCGTGAGGTTCTCGACTATGTTCCTGGCCGCTTCGTCGTCCGCCGCCATGTGCGCCTGAAGCTCTCCTGCCGCGACTGCGGAACAATCGTCGAAGCGCCGATGCCGTCCCTGCCGATCGAGAAGGGACTGGCGGGCCCGGATCTGCTCGCCCATGTGCTGGTCTCGAAGTTTGCCGATCATCTGCCGCTTTATCGTCAGGCGCAGATTTACGCCCGCGACGGCGTCGATCTACCGCTACAGCGAAGACCGCAAGGGCGCGCGGCCGAAAGCGCACCTTGAGGACTATCGCGGCTTTCTGCATGCGGACGGCTATGCCGGCTTCAACGAGTTGTTCGCCGGAGGCCGCATCCGGGAGGTCGCGTGCCTGGCCCATGTCCGGCGGAAGTTCTTCGACATCCATGAGGCGAGCGCCTCGCCGATCGCGCAAGAGGCGCTCATGCGCATCGCCCGCCTCTATGAGATCGAAGCCCGCATCCGCGGCGCCCCGCCGGAACGCCGCCGCGCCGTGCGTCAGGACGAAGCCAAAGCGCCATTCAAAGAGCTTCAATCGTGGCTTGAACGGGTCCTGCCGACGCTGCCCGGCCGCAGCAATCTCGCCGGCGCCATCCGCTATGCGATCTCAAGGCTGAAGCGTCTTGAAGTCTATCTCGACGACGGCCGGCTCTCGATCGACAATAATGCGGCGGAACGCGCCATCCGAGGGCTCGCCCTCGGAAGGAAGAACTGGCTGTTCGCCGGCTCCGATAAAGGCGGCGAGCGAGCGGCGATTCTCGCGACGCTGATCGAAACCGCCAAGCTCAACGGCGTCGATCCGCAAAGCTGGCTCAGCGACGTTCTGACGAGAATAGCCGAGCATCCGATCAACCGGATCGAAGAGTTTTTCCCCTGGAACTGGCGAGAGAGACAAGCCGGCGATAAGCTCGCCGCATGAAGCCCCTAACGATCGCCCGCCTTTCCGTCACGCTTGAAGACGTCGAGCCGAAAGTGACCCGCCGCCTCGACGTTCCCGCCGATATTCGGCTGGACCGCCTGCACCTCGTCCTGCAAGCGGCGATGGGCTGGACCAACTCGCATCTTTACGAGATCCGCGCCGGCGACGTCGGCTTCGGCATCCCCGATCCCGACTGGCCCGACGGCCCGCTCAACGCGAAGAAAGCGACGCTCTGGGAAGTCGTTGAGGATACCGGCGCCAAGACGCTGCATTACATCTACGACTTCGGCGACGGCTGGGAGCATGTCGTCAAGATCGAACGCTTCCTCGATCCCGATCCCGCCGCGACCTATCCCGTTCTCATCGCCGCGACCGGCCGCTGTCCGCCCGAAGATGTCGGCGGTTTCCCCGGCTATGAAGAGTTTCTCGCCGCCATCGCCGACCCGGACCACGAGCGTCACGAAGAGATCAAAGAGTGGCAGCCAGACGACTTCGATCCCGCAATCGCGCCAATCGATGAACTCAAATCCGCCGTCGCCGACCTCGCCAGACAATGGAACCGCAAGCCCCGCGTCAAAAAATCGGCGTGACCCAAGGGCCGTCGCCGGATGCTTACGAATATCCACAACCGTTCCGGTCTTCTCTTGCGCAATCGTCAATACGCCGCGACTGATATGCTGGCGTCCCATTCGGATCACGTCGCCGCGTCTTTATCCGGTGTAGAGTAAAGGCGCCAAGGCGAGGCGTTCGCGTGCTCCAACCCGCCACCGCTTTTCGTACGCGGCGTAGATCCTTCACTTCGCCCGACGACGCCTGATGCTCGGTGTCGCCAGCGAGGCGCCGTTTGCCAGCTTCGAGGAATTCCTTCGACCAGGAATAATAGAGGCTCTGGGCGATCCCTTCGCGCCGGCAAAGCTCGGCGATGGAATGTTCGCCGCGCAAGCCAGACAATATGATCCTGATCTTCTTCTGTGGAATAACGCTTCCGCGTCGCACGGCGGATATTCTTGATATGCTGTTCAGCCGACGCTTCCGGCCCGGATTTTCGTCTCATCTTCGCTCCCTCAATGGGCTGCGATGAACCGAAAATCCTCCGTTACAACAACCCCGTCAAATGTCCCGCAGATGCTGACGGCCTACAGTCACACTCTCCTTCGCCGCCCTGTTCTGCAATGTCTCGAATGCCCTCTCAACGACGGATTGGCCGAATTGGGCCGACCGAACATGGTTGGCTCTTTACTGTCGTTCATTGAGCGGCATCAGCCATCGCGCTAAGCGCGCCGCTCAGCCGCGATGAAAATCGCGATCTGCACGAGACGAACTCCAGCAACAAGCGCTGCAGCCATAGCGATCGAAACGAGCACGACGACGCCCACAGGGAGGTAGAACCAAAGCCAAATCCACGACCAGGAAATTACGCGGGAAACAACAAGTGGTATGCCGAACACGACAGAGGCGACGAGGGCGAAATGAGGAACAAAGGCGAGGGCGCGTTGTGAAAACTTGTTTGCCAACATGGTGCGCGCCCACGAACGCGACCGGAGAATCGCGCGCCCGCAGAACGCCCAAACCACGACAAAGAGCGCCGCCAACGCGTAGTCGATCCAGGCCAGCG
>JBFXBB010000077.1:0-10510 GCA_050183685.1 Amphiplicatus sp. | reverse complement strand
CTCGGCGCCGGCCTTGACCGCCTCGCTCGGGCCCGGCGCGCGATGATTGACCGACATCGCCGCGCGCCTTGCGACCGCGACCGGCGAGACGCGCCCGCCAATGCTGCCGCCCTTGCTTCCAAACCCGCCATCGCCGGCCGCCATCCTCGCCTCCTTTTTTTATTCCGTTTCCAGATCATCAGCGCCAGGCGGCCCCGTTGCGTCCTCATCGCCCGTCGATGCCGGGAACTCCTTGGCCATCAGAAGCGCGAGCCGCCGCGCAAGCAGCGCCTTCTTCGTCGGATCGGCGAGATGCTCCATCAAGGCCTTGACCGGCGCGATCGGCAGCTTCGCCGTCGGGTCGCCTGAAAGGGAGAGCTCGGCCCACCGAACGAAGCTCTGGACCTTGCCGATCGCGGACCTTGACCGTGACAAGGCAAGCGCCTCGATCTCGCCTTCGTCGCTCGTTTCGCGAAGATCGAGCGCGCGAAACACGACCGGATAGGGTCGATGGCCGAACAGCCAGTCGAGCACAAGCCGCGTCTCGTGCATCAGGCGAAGTTCGTAAGGGCTAAGCCCTCGCCGCTCGCTCCCCTTCGCCGAGCCATCTTCGCCGCCGCCGCGCTCGGCGCTCGCGGCCCCGTCGCCGGCGCCGGGCGCGCGCGAGCCCTCGGGCTCGCTCGCGCGCGCCCGCGCGCCAGGTTCCTTTACAGGTTCACTTACTGGTTCTTCCTTATATGCCGTGTCCGGATAGCCGGACACGGCTCCCCCCGAAATCCGGACACGGCTCGCCGATTTTCCGGACACGGCTTTTCCACAGGCCGTGTCCGGAATCCGGACACGGCTCGACCCGCATGTTTCCTCGCTTTTCGCCCCATTTTCCGTGTCCGGATTCCGGACACGGCTCGCCGCCGCCGAATCGGGCTCGAAATCCGGCTCGAACGCGAAAATATAGCGGGTCGGAAGTTGCCTTTTCGTCGCCGGATCGACCTGCTCGATGCGGCGCACGAGGCGCCGCTCTTCGAGCTTTGCAAGATGCTCATTCAGCGTCGAGCGCGACATCTCGCAATCCTCGGCGAGCCGCGCCTGGCTCGGAAAGCAGCCGCGGTCGGGATTGTGGCGGTCGCATAAATGCCAAAGGACGACGCGCGTCGCGGGCTTGAGGCCCCGCTGCAGGATCGCCCAATTCGTCGCCGCGTGACTCACCGCTCCGCCCTTTCCGCAAAACCCGGATGATCGACAGCGATGTCGATCCCGATCTTCACCCCACAGACGAACGCCGGCAGGGCGATGAAAAACGCCCAGAAATACGGCCAAAAAAGCCTGTTGCTCCGCCTGCGCCGTTTTCGCGGCGGCAGGGGATTTGCCTCGCGATAGAGCGCGCGCAGGCCGTCATAGAGCTGATCGGTCTTCGAGCGTCCGCGCGCGGCGGCCGCCTCTTTTGTCATCTCGTCGACCGTGCGGGATCGAAGCATCAGCCGCGCGCCCCTTCGCTTTTTTCGCGGCGTCGGCCCTTCCGCCCCTTGACGGAACTAATACAAAGTATTAGTTTGTGGACATGAAAACGGTCCGCTTCTCCGCCGACGCCCGCGCCGCTCTCCGCGACATGCCGGCCGCTCTTCGCCGGGACTTTCAGGCCGAGATCATGGCGATCGCGGCCGGCGAGGCGGCGGGCGATCGGCTCGAAGGTCCCGCCGCCGATCTGCGGCGGATCAAATATAATGGCTGGCGCGCGCTGATCCGCGTCTCCGCCGACGCCGTTTTCGTCGAGCGTCTTGGCCCCCGCGCGGACATCTATCGGGGCCTTGGCCGCCGCCGGTAAGGCGCGCGGCTTCCATGTTGAACAGGAAAGGAGACAGCCATGGCTGCTATTCTTGAAAAACCCGCCCCCGAGGCCGCGGCCCCGGCCGAGACGCGGCGCCTGCGCCTCGCGCTCCGCCGGGCGCGCGCCGACATCAAGGCCCTGACGGACAAATTCGCCGTCGCCTTTGACGGCGACGACGAGGCGCTCGACGCGATCCTCGACGAGGCCGAGGACGCGGCCGCGCGCGCCGGCGAGGCCGCCTATGGCGTCGGCTATCTTGAGCTTGAGACGATCGAGGCGATCGAGGCCGGCGAAAATCCGATCGCCGCGATCCGAAGGGAGCGGGGCCTGACGCAGGCCGAGCTCGCCGCCAAAGCCGGCTTCTCGCCGATCTATATTTCGAAGCTTGAGCGCGGCGAGCGCCCGCTGTCCGACGACGCGGCGGACGCGATCGCGCTTGCGCTTTCCGTCTGGCCGGACAATCTGCGGGCGGAGTAGGACGCTCATGGCGCGCCTCCCGCCGCGAATTCCTCGACACGCGCAACGGCGATCTCGAAAAAGGCTTCATTGCGCTCAATGCCGATAAAGCGGCGCCCCGCCTCGAGCGCGGCGATCCCGGTCGTGCCCGAGCCCATAAACGGATCGACAATCACGGGCGCGTCGACATTTCGCAAAATCTTGCGCATGAGGTCGAGCGGCTTGACGGTCGGATGCGCGTAGGGCGACTTACCGACGGGCCCGCGCCAGACGCGCCCCATGTCCTGATGCGCGCCGACGGGATGGCCGCCGGCGCGCCAGGCGTGGATGTAGAATTCGACGTCGGCGAGATAGGCCTTATTGCGCCAGGGCGGCGGGTTTTCCTTCGCCCACGCGGCGAGACATACCGAGGCCCGCCCGAAGCGCCGTCCGAGCGTTCCCATCAGCTCGGCGAGCTGACGCTCATGACAGAAGACGACGACGGCGGCAAACAGCGCCGCCGTCAGGATCGAATCGTCGAAGCCTTCGGCGAGGCCTTCGCGCTCGATAAGGTCGAGATATTTGCGCGCCGCGCGCATCTGCCCGCCGCCCGAGACGTCGAATTCATAGGGCGGGTCCGTGACGCAGGCCGTCTTGTCCGGATCGATCTCAAAATCGATCGCCGGCAGCACTTCGTAGCAATCGCCGCAGATCAGCGTCGCCGGCCCGATTGTCTTGACACGGAAGAGTATCGAGGAGCGGCTCATCGAAACAAATCCCCCGTCTTCCCGCAGCGCGGCGCCGACGTCTTTCCGATCACCTCTTTTTCGAGAAACTCGCAGGCCGCGCGAAAGCCGCATTCCCTGGTTAGCCGCACAAGCCCGATGGCGTCGAAATTCGTTCCACAAAAGCCGCAATGGGCGCTCTCGCCGCTCCGCGCGACCGTCATCGCGCCGATCGCCTCGCAACAGGGCGAGACGACGCCGAGATCGGAGCTGAGCCCGAGCGCGTCGATTGCGTCCTCGATCCCGGCGCGCTTTTTGATCATCGCCGCCCGCTCGCGGTCATCGGCGCGACGGCGCTCTTCGAACATCTGCGTCATGCGGCCTTCCTTTCCGACAGTCCGAGCGCGCCTTTGAGGAAGGCGCCAAATCGTTCGGCGAGGAGCGCGCGCCCGCTCTTGCCGGCCGCCGCGGCGTCGGCGTTCGCCCTGTCGCGCTCGGCGGAAAACTCAAAGCCGCCGGCCGCCTCCGTCGCCGCCTCGAGGCGTTTCATCAGCCGCCGGTCCGCGGCGAGCGCCGCGCTCGCGCAATGGATCGCATTGGCGTCGAGATCGCCGGCCTGATAGCCGGCGCGGCCGGTGATGAGCGCGAGCGCGGCCGCGAACACGGCGCCGCCATGGCGCTCATAAGCGGCGACAAGCGCGCCGGCGGCGACGCACTGGCGCGCCTTCAGATGTTTTTTTGCGGCCCCATAGGCGAGGATCTCGACGCCGTGCTTTTTGCAGAGACGCTGCACGGCGAGGGCCGCGGGCTCGCCGGCGCCGGCGCGCGCGTAAAAGCGCGCCTGCGGCGTCATCGCCGTCACCGCGATATTGACCGCGGCGAAAGCGTCGGCGCGGGCGGCCGAATCGATCTCATGGACGATGCAGGGCGCGCGCGCGAGCCCGAGCGTTGCGAGCGCGGTCGCGCGATGCTGGCCGTCGATGATGGCGTAGAGCGCCGGCTCGCCCGTTCCCTCGATCGGCGCGACGATCAGGGGCGACAGGCGCGACCATCGAAAATCCCTCACGATCGCCGCGATATTGTTGCGCCCGCGCCGGCCGATGACCCGCTGATAGGCCGTCTCGACGCGAAGCTGGCTGATCGCGATCTCGGCGAGAAAGGGCCGCTTGCCGGCCGCCGCGAGCGAGCCGCCCTCGATCTTCAGGGGCAAGATTTTCTCGAGCGCGGCGCGGTTTTTATCGAAGCCCGCCGGCGCTGTTTCTCGCGGCCCCGCCTTTGTCGATCGGGCGGCGCGCGGCGCGGGGCCGGAAGGCTTGACGCCCGGCGGCGCCTCCGGATTCGGCGGCGGGCCGGTTTCGGCGCCGAGCTTGCCGGCGACGATGAGGAGGGTCTTGACGCCGCCGCGCGCGAGCCGGAGCTCGGCGGCGATGACGCTGTCGGCGAGGCCCTGGCGGCGCATCGCCTTGATGCGCGCGGCGAGCGCCATCACCTGCGCGCGCCCGAGACCGACTGACGTCCCGTCGGAGGATGTCACCGAACAGACGCGCGACGAAAAGCGCTGCGAGGCCCTCATGCGGCCTCGCTTTCCGTTTTCACGATCACCCACCAACGCGTTCCGATGCGGCGCGCGGTTTGCAGCTTTATGCCAAAGATTTTACTTGCGTTTGTACAAGTTATTTGTACATTAGAGTCATCACACGGCGGGACGGCCCGCCGGAAAAGGGAAGGAGCCCTCAGATGACCGTTTATCACCTGAAATTGTGGAGCAAGGGCGACCTGAGCCGGGTTTATGTGAACGCCGAAGACGGCTCGTCTCTCGGCTACTTCGAGGAGCGTGTCCGGATGGCGGCACGCGGCCAAACCAGCTCTTACGATCGTCATCGCCTCGCCAAGGGCGATATGGAAGTTGAAATCGGCCGCGATTACGCATGCACCCTGCCGGCCGACGCGGCCGCGAAAATCTACGCGGCCCCCGAAATCGCCGCTGACATCGCCGCTTCCCGCAATCTTGACGAGTGGCAGAAATTTCACTCGCTGACACGCTTCGCCCGCGGGCGCGCTGCGGCGCTTATCGGCAACGCGGCGCAGAAAAAAGCGCAGCGCGTCCGCGAAGCATTCACGGTCGAGCTTTAGGAGGGCGCGATGAATTGGACAAAAGTCTCCGATCCTCATTGCAATTACCGCGTCGCCGAGATTTCCCTCGGCGACGGCGTCGTCGCCGCCTTTCAGCATTGGCCGGACGATGGAAAAATAAACGTCCGGATCGAGCCGACTGAATTTTTCTGGAACGAGTACGACGCCCGCGCGGCGACTATTGGCTGGACTCGAATCGAACCGTGGTTCGTGGCACTGCGCAAAAAGCAGACGGCCGCCCTCGACCGCTTTTACAATGTTATAAAAGCAGAGTTGAAGGAGACAGTCTCGCTGCGCGACCGACTTTTTATGGATAAGACGCAAGGCGAAGGAGTCCTTCATTTTAAGGCGCCGCAATGACCCTCTTCGCCGCCTCCCTTCATCTCCTCGGTCTCTCGCAGTCCGAGGCGGCGGATTTTCTCGACGTCCGGCCAGACACGCTGAAATCCTGGTGCTCGGGGAGGCGAAATCCGCCGGAAGGAATTTGGGCGCCACTGCGCGCGCTCTACGAACGGCAACAGATTGCCGTCGATCACGCGCTTGAGCTGATCGAGGAAAAACGGCCTGATGAAATTGCGCCCGCGATGAAGGGTCCGCGATCGACATCCTGGCCGAGCGAAGGGGCTCACATGGCCGTCGCCGCGGCCGTGGCTCTATCAGTCGATCTTCCTGTGATCGACGAATAATCACGCCGCCTCGCTTTCGTCGCCCGCGCCGGCCGGCGGCAGGCCGCGCGCCTCGCGCTCGGCGGCCTGGAGCTTTGTCTCGTCGACGCCGAGCGCGATCAAGGCGCGCCGGAGCTCCTTGGCGTGACGCTCGAAGCGGTCGAGCGCGTGATTTTTGAGAAGCGCGAAGGCGCCGCCCGTCGGGATGTCGACTTCCTCGAGATAAACATGGGCGCCGCCCGCGCCCCGCATGACCGGCGAGATCGCAAAGCCCGTCCAGGCCTTCGCGTCCTCGATCATGGCGAGGAGCTCGAGATAGCCCTCGACCGTCGCGCGGCCGTAGCGCATGGGATGGAGATCGTCGCTCATGACCCGACCTGCGCCTCCGTGCCAGCCCAAACAAATTGATCGAGTGGAAAATGCGCGCGGCAACCGCAGCAAAAGGTCCCGGAGTAAAATCCCGGATCGCGCGCATAGGTTTCGGCGATAGGCAGCGCCATGGTTGTCAGCCCGCCGCAGGGCTTGTGCACATAGGAGCAGCGCACCGGCCGGACGAACCCCTTGTCGCGCTCTTCGGCCGACAGGACGACATAGCCTTTCTGTTGGCCGGTCGCAGGATTGATCTCGCGATGATCGTCCGTGACCGGACCGCCATCCATCATAACTCGCCGCGAGCGATCGACCGGCGGCGGCTCTTCGCTCGCACACTCGATCGCTTCATTGTCGCGGGGTGTCGTTTGAAGAAGGCTATCAATAATTTCAGCATTTCCGACCTCGATATTGTGCGCGACGATCTGCATCGCCCGCGCCGACGTCATGGTTCTCTGGTCCTGCAGGGCGACGAGCTGGCCGACGAAATGCGCTGCGATCGCGAGCAGCTCCTCGGCCTTCATCTCATCGCCATGCTTTCGCACCACGCCGATGAGATCATCGCGAAAGGCCCGATGTTTCTCGTTCGGCGAGACCGATCTCGCGCCCATGCCCTTCACTCCTTCAGTTGATCGTCACGTCGCCGGCGGCGCGCGTCTTGCCGTCGGGACCTTCCGTGAAGAGATCGAGTTGTCCCTTCGGTCCCGGAACGAAGGTCGTCCGTCCGACGCCGCCGCGGGGGACCTTGGCGGCGATCTTGGCGTCGACATCGATGCGTCCGAAGGCGTTCATCTCGAGCTTTAATTGGAGCTTCAGCTCGGCCTTGCCGCCATGCTCTTTGAGCGCGGAGACGATCTCGTCGAGGCGTTCGGATAGCCGCTCCTCGGCGCCGCCCCCGTCGAGCTCCATGATGAGTTTCGAAAAAACCGCGTTCGCCATCGGGCCCCTCCCTAATGCGGACCAGGCGCGCGCTGCACCTTCATCGCTTCGACAACGTGCTCGCAGGCCTCGCCGAGCAGATTGAGATAATCGACCATGTCGGCGACCCCGAGCTGAAAGAAGATGCGCTCGCCATTCCTGCGGTGGCCGACGATCGTCACCGTGCCATGATCCGTACACGATGCGACTTCGAGGGCCGCGCCCATTTCAGCGTTTTGTCCGTCGGAGCAATTGTCGCCGTTCACGCGCATTTGCCGCCCTCGACGATTTCGAAGCGCGGCCGCTCATCGCGCGCGGGCGCGCGGCGGGCGATCGCGAGCTGAACGAAAAGCGGTCCGAGCCGCAGCGCCGTCGCATCGCCCTCAAAATGCGCGCCGTCTTCATCGCAGAAGAGAAAGGCGCCCTTGGCGACCGCGCGCCGGCGGCGATCGTCCTTCAACGGGCGAAGCCGCGTCGAATGTTGCCGCACCGCTTCGACCGCGCCGAACAGCATGCCGCCGGCGACGAACAGCGAAAGCGAGAGGACGGCCCATTGTCCGCTGTGATGGGCGAGCAGCGCCGTCAGAAACGCGGCGGCCGCGACGGCGATCGCGGCGAGCGCCGCGAAGACGAATACATATCGCATCGGGTTTGACCTCCGGAGCGAATCCGCCCCTTTGTTGCTTCATGCGATCCCCATCGCGAAGCGGGTCAAACCCCACCTAGAAGCGCGCTACCCCGCGCGCGAACCGAAAAAGCGGCCCCGCTCCGGCAAGAGCGGGGCCGCCTTTCTTGCAAACCCTCCGTTTACGAATGAAAGAGCGCGGTCGCCCGGCAAGGCGACGGCGGCAAGGCGCGGCGAGGCGAACCTTCCGGCGCGAAAGCAAAAGTTTCCCGCCGGACGCGACGGTCGGCGAATCAGAGTCTTTTGATCCTGGCCGCCGCCGGCGGCTTTCGTCTCGCCGTCCCTCGCGCGCGCGAAGGGCGGGCTCATGCGCGACGCGGGATCAATCCGCGATCCCGGAGCGCCGGGCTTCCACCCGGATGAGACGAAAGGAGAGGCCCCGACATGCGCACCATGTCGAAGCCGGGGCCGGGGCATGTGCGCGCCTATCTGTGTTGGCGCGCAGGCCGTCAATGCCGCGTGAGTGGCCATTGGCGGCCCGCTCCCCGCCGGGCGAGAAAGCCCGGCGAGGCGCAGCTTCGCCTCGACCTTTAAGACGGGCTTCGCACCCCCGTCTCGCCGGCGGCGGTTTGGGTGAAAGGCGCGATTTCCCGGTGCAGGGGAAGTCCGTGAGCGGATCATCCCAACGGGTTGCATGCGATGGACATCCGCCATTGCCTGCGCGAGAAGCGCCTTGGGGAAAACTTCGGGAGCAGGCTCACCCATGGGCATGAGAGGCCTCCGGCGCGGTCGCGCCCTTGCGCACGCGCTGATTCGCTTCGTAAAGCTCCGAGGGCGTCGCAATTCCGGCGTCGACAAAGATAGGCCAATGCGCCTCCGGAATGCCGTGCGCAGGCCATCGCCGAACGGCCCAATGGCTGATCCCGCCCCTTTCAGCGACGCTTTCAAAACCGCCCGCTAGACAGATGAACTCCCGAACCGATCGAATCATGCGCCGAGAATATGGATTTTAACTCCAACTCGCAAGCGTATTTCGGCAGCCTTGGTCAGGCCGACATCCGCAACTATGCCCGCATGCATGAGCGCGCGCGTTGGCATGATCGATTGCGGGAGGCCCTGCGCGGAAAGGGCTGGACAAAAGCCGACCTCGCGCGGGCGTCGGGCGTATCCTACGACAACATCAACAAATATTGGCGCGGCGAAATAGAGAATCCGCGTGGGGATACGTTCGAAAAACTCGCGGGCGCGCTCGGCGTTCCCCTCAGATGGCTCATGGGTTTTGACGATCCCGCCGGCGCGCCATTCTTCGTCGGCGAGCCCTCGGACGATCCTGGCCCGCTCGATCTCGCGTCCAGCACGGCCGCTTTGAGATTGGTCTTAGGGCGCCTGACCGGCGAGGCAGGCCTGCGCAATATTCCGGAAGCGCGGCTTCGGCAAATGGCGCATCAGCTTTCCGACACTTACCGCGCAATCGCGCGCCAAGGATGGACCTTGGACCGCGCCTTCATGCTTACAATCGCGGCGTTCCTTCGGAATTCCGACAAGCGCTACGATCAAGACGCGATCGATCGCGCCGCCCGCTCCGCGGCCAGAGCCTACGAGGCCGTCCTTCCACTGAGCGATATTAGAGAAGCTGGATAGACGCGGCGTTACGATCGATTATCCTGCGCAATCAGACAGGAAAATCCAGCCGCACCCCATAGTGCCCCTCGTCCCCATTTCGGCGTCTCCAGCCCCCGACGACCATCGCCTGGGTCTGAACGCTCGACAGACCCCGTTGCCGAAATTTCTTGGCGTCGGGTCTCGAAAGATGCCCGACTTTGCGACCTTCGATGAGGACGGCGACCGCGTTTCGGTCGTGTCTATTTTGCGGCTCATGGGCGAGGACGGCTTCAATGCACAGCTCATGGCCATCTTCGCATTTGCCGCCGCAGATCGCATCGAGCGCGTCTTGATAGTGCGACTCGCCGACAACCTCCGTGTCAAAGCTGCCATCCCCCGTCATCGCGACGCCACGGCCGCGGCGCGCGCCATAAGCGAGCGCCGCCATGAATGCCATCACGGCTAGCCCGGCAAAAATCAGCATCAGCATGGCCTTTCCCCCTTCCAAATCGACCTGACATTGGCGCAGGCCGATTAAGCGACGATTTTCTTAAAAAGGGAGATTGTTTCACGTGAAACAAATTCCATCCCCGACGGGATCGAATTTGCTTTTTTCTCCAATTCTGTCTTGACACCTCCCTTGAATTGGATTTTGTTTCCAACTGCCTCCCGCTTTCCGCGAGGGGCCCTGGGCCGGGAGGGGCCGGTTCGATGTCACGAAAGGCGGCCGGCCGGCGTTCCCCCCAAGAACAGGCGGCGACGGAGTCTCCCCCGCCGCGACCGGCCGGCCGCTGTCTCCTGCAACGGAGACAAGAGATGAAGATCACCCTCGAGCCGACGCCCGTCCTCAGAAAGGTCGACGGCGTCGAGCACCGCGAATGGCGCGGGACGGACGAAGAAGGCGTCGCCGTTGTCGCGCTCGTCCGTGCGCTCGCGCCGCAAACGCATGACGAGGCGGTCGCGGCGCGCTACCGCGCCGCGCTCGAAGATGTCGGCTTTGCCCGCCAGGCCGCGATCGACCTGAGACAGGTCCTCGACTGATGCTGTTCAACGATCTCTATCACCCCAAGGCCGTCATTGCCTCGCTTGAGCACGCGCAAGCCGCAAAGGCGATGCGGCTCGACCTCGAGGAGCTCCGCGTCCGCCGGACGGCCGCGGCCGCGCTCGCGGCCGTCACGCATGATCCTGTTGTCCGCGCGACCGCCGCGCTCGAGGAGATGCGGCTCGCCTTCCA
>JBFXBB010000076.1:0-10585 GCA_050183685.1 Amphiplicatus sp. | reverse complement strand
CCCGCCCCAAACTCCCGCCCCGCCAGGAACCGCTCGGCTTCGAGCGCGGCCATGCAGCCCATGCCCGCGGCGGTCACGGCCTGGCGATAGACGTCGTCCGCGACGTCGCCCGCCGCATAGACGCCCTCGATCTCGGTCGCCGTCGATTTCGGCGCGGTCACGAGATAGCCGTTCGACTTCATCTTGAGCTTGTCCCTGAATAGCGCCGTCGCCGGCGCATGGCCGATCGCGACGAAGACGCCGTGGCATTCGATCTCGCGATGCTCATGCTTTTCGACATGCTTGAGGCGGACGCCCGTGACGCCGAGCGGCGCGTCCGTCCCGAGAATTTCCTCGACGGCGTGCTCCCAGATGATTTCCACATTCGGCTTGGCGAAAAGGCGCTGCTGGAGGATTTTCTCGGCGCGCAGCGTGTCGCGGCGGTGGACGAGCGTCACCGATTTCGCAAGCCCCGACAGGAACAGCGCCTCCTCGACCGCCGTGTTGCCGCCGCCGACAACGACGACATCCTTGCCGCGATAGAAAAACCCGTCGCAGGTCGCGCAGGCCGAAACGCCGAAGCCCTGGAATTTCTTCTCGCTCGGCAGGCCGAGCCATTTGGCCTGCGCGCCCGTCGCGATGATGAGCGCGTCCGTCTCATAAAGGGTTCCATTGTCGCCCGTGAGCGTGAAGGGGCGCTTCGACAGGTCGACCTCGGTAATGACATCGCTAATGAAGGCGGCGCCCACATGTTCGGCCTGCTTATGCATTTGCTCCATCAGCCAGGGGCCCTGAATGACGTCGGCGAAGCCGGGGTAATTCTCGACATCGGTCGTGATCGTCATCTGCCCGCCGGGCTGGAGGCCTTCGATGACGACGGGCTTCAGCCCGGCCCGCGCCGCGTAGATCGCTGCGGTGAGCCCCGCCGCTCCCGAGCCGAGAATAAGCACGCGTGATTTCATGGGGGTCCTTCCTCTCGTTTAAGAGATGTGGCGCGCCGAGCGAGCCGGCGCAAGGCTTTCGCATGGCGCCGGCGCCGAGCCGTCGTCAAGTCTCTGGCGGCGCAGGTCCGCGAGCCCTATAGTCGGCGCTGTGCGAGACGAGACAGCAGCGAGATAGGAGCGGCCGCGATGACGTCCTTGCGGGCGCGGCTCGTCAATCTCTATCTCCGCGCGGTGATGAAGCCGAAACGGCTCGACGAAATGGCGCCCGTCGCGCTGCGCGCCTTTACGGAGCGCGCCGTCATTCCGCTCCTGCCGAAGGGCGTCGCGCGCGAGCGGGTCGACGGCGCGCTTAAGGGCGAATGGCAACGGCCGGCGCGGGCGGCGCGCACGATTCTTTATCTTCACGGCGGCGGCTATGTCTTCGGCTCGCCGCGGACGCACCGGACGCTGACCTATCCGCTCGCCCTCGCCGCCGAGGCGAACGTCTTTTCGCTCGATTATCGCCTCGCGCCGGAGCATCCTTGTCCCGCGGCGATCGAGGACGCGCTCGCCGCTTATGATTTTCTCCTCGGTCTTCATGCGCCGGAGAAGATCGTCATCGCCGGGGATTCGGCGGGCGGCGGGCTCGCGCTTGCGGCGCTGGTCGCGCTCAAAGAGCGCGGCGCGCCCCTTCCCGCCGGCGCCATCCTTTATTCTCCGTGGACGGATCTTACCGTTTCCGGCGAAACGATGGCGGCGAATGCGAGGAGCGACGCCATGTTCAATCGGGCCTCGATCGAGGGCGGGCGGTGGAAATATCTTGGGCGTCTCGATCCGAAGGACCCGCGCGCCTCGCCCTTATACGCCGATCTTGGCGGCCTGCCGCCGCTTCTCGTTTTTGCGAGCCGTTCGGAAATGCTGTTCGACGATTCGCGCCGGCTTGTGGAGAAGGCGAAAGCGGCGGGCCTCCATGTCGATTTTGTCGCGGCTGACAACCTCGTCCATGTCTGGCCACTGTTCCACCCCTTTTTGCCCGAAGCGCGGGAGGCGCTTATGCGAAGCGGGGAATGTATCCGTACCCGGACTCTTAGAGCCTAGATCATAAGGCGATCGATCCGAGTAAGAGCCCCGCGGCCCATCCTTCGTGACGGCGCTTGCGCGCCTCCTCGGGATGAGGCTGCGCAATATTGCAACAAGCAGGGCCTCATCCTGAGGAGCGCCGAAGGCGCGTCACGAAGGACTGAGGAGCGCCGAAGGCGCGTTGCGAAGGATGGGCCGCGGGGCGCGCCGATCGAGATGAAGCGCTCGCCGCGCTAGCGTTGACGCCGCCGCTTGCGAGGACATCAGCACGCAAGCTCCAAAACAATCGGCCCGGGCTAAGAGAAAGCCCGGGCCGAGAGAGCGTCCGCAAGCGGATTACGGACGCCCGCGGCCATAGCCGCGAAACTCGCCATTTTCCCACCAGGCGTCGCCGGTGCGCGGGTCGACATAATAATAGCGATCCGCGCGGCGATCATAATGACGATCGCCCGAGTCGCGCGCGCGGCCAAAACAATCCTTGGCGCGCGCGCAGCCCGCAATCGCGCCGCCGACGACGCCGATCGCCGCGCCCGCGGCCGCGCCTTGTCCCGGCCTGCCGGAAATGACCTCGCCCGCAAGCGCGCCGGCCGCCGCGCCCGCCGCGCCGCCGTAAAGGGCGTTGCGTTCGGCGGTGCCCGACGACGTGCACGCGCCGATTGTCAAAAGGCCGCTCGCGGCGGCGGCGAGCATGGGGGCGAATATGGATCTGCGCATGAGTTCCTCCTCCTTCTGCTTCCTCCCCAGCGTCCTCATGCTGACAAAACAAAGGGAGGGGCGCGGCGTTCCGCGTTTCTCCCCCCAAAGTGAAAACGCGGCGCCCGAGGGACGCCGCGTTTACGCGAAGCATTGGGTGAAATTCTGTTAATAGCGGCCGCGGCGAGGCGGGGGATTGCGGCCATAATTGCGGAATCGACCGTCTTCCCAATAGGTGTCGCCATATTCGGGATCTTCGTAATAATAGCGGCGCTGATAGCGGTCATACCGGCGATAGCCGTTGCTCTTGGCGCGCCCGAAACAGGTTCCCGCGCGCGAGCAGCCTTCATAGGCGCCGAGCGCGGCCCCGACGAGCGCGCCATAGGCCGCGCCCCGCCCGGGCGAGCCCGCGAAAATTTCTCCGGCGACCGCGCCGCCGGCCGCGCCGAGCGCGGCCCCGTAAAGCGCGCCTTCGCCGGTCGATTGGCACCCGGTCGCCAGCAGGGCCGCGGCCGCTGCGCCGATAATCATCGTTTTCATCAGGCCTCTCCTCTCGATGCCGGAGCCCGAAACGCCACAACGCCCCGTAAGCCGTCCTTTGCTCAAGGATCAGTATCGGCGGGCTAGAAGGCGATATTGCGGCGGGGAGGCGGCGAATTGCGGCGCCGGCGGCCTTTCCGGACCGCGTTGGCGGCGGAAATTTCGGGAAAATTGCAGCGCAGGCGAAAAGTTGAGCGCCGCGGCTACCGCGCGCCGAGTTCGCCGCGCCGTTCGCTGACGATTTTCTCCGCGTCGCGGCCGAAAAGCTCCTGATAATGATCGAAGCGGGCCTCGAACTTCGCCGCGCCCTGCGTCAGCGAACGCAGTTCGATGATCAGGTCTTGAATCCCCGATTCCGGCAGCATGGCGCTGACCGAATCCCAGCCCGGCCAGCCGTCCCGCGCGTCGAAGCCGAGGATCTGGCCGCGCCGGCCCGCAACGACGCCATGCACCTTGTTCGTGAAGTCCTGCGGCGTGTGGATGGTCGTCAGATAAATCGGTTCAAGGAGGACGGGGTCGCATTCGGCGAGACCTTCGCGCATCGCCAGCCGGCCGGCCATCTTGAAGGACATTTCATTCGAATCGACGGGGTGGTGCAGGCCGTCATAGAGCGTGACCCCGATATCGACGACGGGAAAGCCGAGCGGGCCTGTCTCCAGCGCTTCCATGACGCCGTTCTCGACCGCGGGGATGAATTGTTTCGGCACCGAGCCGCCGTGAATTTCTTCGTCGAACCTGACGCCGTCGCCTCTTGAGAGCGGTTTGATTTTCACCCTAATGTCGGCGAATTGTCCGTGCCCGCCGCTTTGCTTCTTGTGACGCGCGTGATGCTGGATCGCGCCGCGAATGGTCTCGCGATAGGCGGGCCGCGGCGGCGCCGTCACGATCTCGACATTGAAGCGGTTTTTAAGACGCGCCGCGACAAGGCGCAGATGCATGTCGCCCTGGCCTTTCAGCAGGAATTCGCCGGTGTCGGCGCGCCGCTCGGTCGCGAGCGAGGCGTCTTCCTCGACGAGCTTTTGAAGGGCGGCGGAGAGCTTGACGTCGTCCTTGTCGTTTTTCGGGCGAATGGCGAGGGCGAAGACGGGCGTCAGCGCCTCGCCTCTGACGTCGCCCTTGTTGACCTTGCCGTCGATGAGGAGGTCGCCCGTTTCAAGATCGTCGAGGCGGGGAAGGCCGACAAGCGCGCCGGCGTCGGCCTCTTTGAGCTTGACGCGCTGATCGCCATTGAGGCCGAGAAGGCCGGATAGCCGCCCGCCATTGACGGCGTCGCCGTCATGCAGCGCGCCTCGCCAGACGCGCGCGACGGAGAGCTTGCCGATATGGGGCGCATGGATCGTCCGAAGGACGGAGGCGATCGTCTCGCCGCCCCGGTCAAGGCCGCCGCGCGCGGCGGCGACCGAAACGGGCGGCGTCTCGTGGCGCAGGAATTTCAAAAGACGCGTGACGCCATTGCCATGCGCGGCCGAGCCCAAGAGCGCCGGGACGATGAGATCCTCCTTGAGCTCCTGCTTGACGAGGTCGAAAATCGCTTCGCTCGGCGGCGTCTTGTCTTCGAGAATCTGCTCCATAAGGGCGTCGTCGAAATCGGCGAGGGCGTCGAGCATCATCGCGCGCGCCTCGCTTTCGCGCTCGCGCGCCGCCGCCGGGATTTCGATGAGCTCGGCGGGCTCGCCTTCGCGATATTTCCACGCCCGCTCGCTGACGAGATCGACGGCGCCGACAATGCGCTCGCCTTCGCGAATAGGCGCCTGGCGCAAGACGAGGGGCCGCGCGGACTGCGCCTGCAAGGCGTCGAGAACGTCGCGAATGCGCTGGTTCGCCTCGTCGATGCGGTTGACGAAGAGCACATGCGGGATGTTCCGGTCGTCGAGAAATTTGAAATAGGGCGACAGGCCCGCGGCGCGTTCGGGATTGGGCTCGGCGACGACGACGACGATGTCGGCGCTGCTCATGGCGTCGAAGGCGGCCTGCGTCAACTCGACCGAGCCCGGACAATCGATGAAGCTCCAGGCCTCGCCGAGATAGGCCGCGCGCGCGAAATTCGGCTCCGTCGTCATCGAGAAGTCTTTGGCTTCCTGACTGGAGTCGAAAAGAGGCGCGCCGCCTTCGGCGCGGGTGAGGAGGGCGCGAAGCAGCGTCGTCTTGCCGGCGCTTTGCGGTCCGACGAAGACGGCGCAGCGCGCGCCGGCGGTTCCGTTTTTCATGGCCGTTTCCCGAGCTTGGGCGGGGGCGGGCCCCCGCGCTTTGGTTCTTGCGGGTCCCGGCGCGCGAAGGGGAGCGGCAGGGCGAGGCGCGCCTTTGGGACGGGCAAGGCCCATCAAACTCCTCCCGGCGCGCGGCTGCAATAGCCGGTGGCGGGGAAGACTCCGGGGACGCGCCGGGTCCCGCGCCAGGTTCCGCGCCAGGTCCCGCGCCAGGTCCCGCGCCGAGTTCCGCGCCGAGTTCCGCGCTTGACGGACTCCGGCGGCTATCCTACAGGGCTCGCTCCCTTGGCCTTTGTCGCCCCGGGAGCCTAAAGCGGGTGTAGCTCAGTTGGTTAGAGCGCCGGCCTGTCACGCCGGAGGTCGCGGGTTCGAGCCCCGTCACTCGCGCCATTAAAACAAAGGCTTAGCGCCCGTCTCATTCGCCGATTTCAACTTTTTTCAACTCGCAGGCCGGCGCGTTTCAACTTTTGTTCCGCGCCGTCAAGTATAAACACCGCATTTCAAGAGTCCGCCGGTTGTGTTTTGGGCGGGCGCTTCCCGCCTTCTGCGGCGTCGCTGGACGCGTCGTTTGCGGCCGCAAGGATTGCGCGGGCCGCGGCGCGTTTCGTCGCCATGCGGCGCGCGAGGGCCACTGTCGAAGGCGTGTAGGTCGCGTCGAGGAAACGGGAGCGATCGAGCGTGTTGGCGAGGATCTTCGCGCGCTCGGCCGGGCTCGCATCGCCGAGCCTCATTTCGAGGTTCGCCGAGCGGCGGATATCGGCGAAGCGTCGGGCGTCGCCCTTCATGACCGCCGCGCGCAGGCGCCGGAAGTCTTGAGCGAGCGCCTTCCTTTCGCGCCAGGTCCGGCGATTGGGCTTGCGGAAGATCGGCGCATCGGGGGCGAGCTCGAGGCCGGCGGCGCGCAAGGTCTCGATATAGGCCTCGATCGCGGCGCTAAGGTCATCGGAGAGCGCGGCCAGGATCTCGGCGCCGTCGACCCCCCCTTTTGTTTTCGTTCGCTCGCGCGCGACATAAAGGCCGACCTTGTCGCGGCGGAGCATGGCCGGCGAGAGCGTCCTTATGTCGACCGGCGACATGGCGGTTTCCCAGGCGGTCCATATGGCGAGCGCAAGGCCGGTCTTTTTGCGCGTCCAGGCCTCGCCGACGAGGACATATATCTCGCCGGCGTTGAAGCTTTGCCAACGGGACTTCGGCATAGGATTGGGGAGAAGCGTCGCCGGCGACGTCGTGTGAATGCCACGCTTGATCGCGGCGTTGAACATCGCGCGCGCGCATTTGACCGTTCTAAATCGTTCGTGGGCGGAAAGTTCGCGTTCCCACTTTCTTTGCGCGGCCGCAAATTCGTCCGGCGTGATCTTGTGTAAGGGCTTTTTGCCGAGCTCCGGGCCTAGATGCGTCCAGGCGCGATCATAATCGTCGCGCGTCGCGGCGGCCTTCTCCTGCCATTCGACGCCGCGCTTTCGCCACATGACAAAGAAAGCGCCGAGCGAGTCCGCCGGATAGCCGTCGACGAGCGTCTCGTCCGCGGCCGCGACGGGCGCGAGGCCGGCGTCCTCGAGATATTGGCGATAGAGCTGCTGGGCTTTCGCCCGGATTCCGGCGATCTCCTCGCGCGTCGTCGCACAGCCGAGCGGGATCGAGGCTTTCGGCTCGCCGGCGGCGCGACCGATCTCATGGATCCAGCCGGCGGCGCGCGCCCGCGCCGCGCCAAGGATGAAAAACCAGCGCTCGCCGCGCTGGCGGAGGTAGGGTGTTTCGCGCATTTAGTTTTCCGCCAATTCTACTCGCTCCGCATCCGGATAATTGACAATGACTTTTAGCGTCGTGTGACAGACGCGGCACCGTGCAGCTTGCCAGTAGGCTATTGGCGCCGGTTTTGAGTAGTCATTTTGGTGAACGAAGTGCTTGCCGATGGGATGGCGAAATTGGTCGCGCTCGAGGAGGCGCTCCGGCGTGCGGCATTTTGGGCAATTGAGCATAGCTTTCTCCGGTGGCTAGCCGGCGAGGTTCCGGATCGCCTCTGCCATCTTGGCGGAGGCCGCCTCCTCGTCAAGGTCGCGGACCTCGCCCTTGGTCAGGATAATGACCGAGCCGTCGGCGTTGATCCTGACGCCGCCCGGCTCCTCGCCGGCGCCTTTGAGCGCGCCGATCGCCGCGTCGATCGCGGCTTTCGTCGGCCAGCGGCGGCGGGTGGCGGCGGTCATTCCTTTCCCGTCCCTCCGCCTCTTGGCGGTCCGCCGGGTGCGATGCCTGTATAATCCGCGGTGGATCCTAGCGGCCTTCTGAGAAATTTCAGGCGACCGTTTGGCAGCTCTTCGGGCTTGCAGTCCTTGCCGTTCAGGAACTCGTCGAGGGTTTTGGCGAGCGCGTTCATCTGCGCGCGGTAGCGCTCCTCGACCGGGCCGGGATCGGCGGCGTTTGAGAGGGCGGCCTGGCGGCGGCGTTCGCGGCGGTTCATGAGGCCTCCTTGACCTTTTCGAGCGCGGATTTCGCGCGGTCCATGGCCCGGTCGTAATCGCGAAGAAAAACGCGGGCCGCTTCATAGACCGGGGTCAGCATGGCTTCGACGGCTTGCCTCTCCGGGTCCTTGAACAGCGTCGGATTGGAGAGCGCGCCTACGGATTCCATCCGTTCTTTTTCGGTGAAAAACTGATCAAGCGTTTCCTTCTCGTTGCGGATCAAAGACTGCGCCAGGCTGATGGCGTTATTGAGCGCATGAAGACGTTCAACGGCCTCGGATCTATTCATCTCTCGCTCCCTCACCCGATCTTCTTTGCACGCATATTCGGCTTTACGGACACGACCATCGACACGAATTCATCGCGCTCCTCCGGCGTTGAAAAATAAAGGCACAGCGGAAGCGTCTCTTCGAGCCTGTCATCAGCCGCGCGCCCAACCTCAGAAATGACGAACGCCATCAAATCTTCGACGGGATCGCCCTGCCGTAAAATCGCGTCGCGTCCCATCTTCTGATAATGCGCCTTGCAGCGTTCCCTTAAGCTCATCACGCGCACGCGCTGCAGAGATCGGGCTCGACCCAGTGACAGCCGTCGCCGAAGACATCGACGCAGGCGTTGAACGCCGTGCAACCGCACTTCCTGCAGGCCGCGAACACATAGCGCTTGGCAGTCTTGTCATAGCGGAGCGCGCCGGGATTGCTCTTTTGGAACCGGTTGAGATCGGCGGAGGCCTGCGGCATGGAGATCCCGAACTTCTTCATGAGATGCTCGCGATTGATGAAGCCGAAGATCGCGATCGTCTCGGCGATCCACTCCATGCGATAGGCGACGAACCAGGACACGGAATTGGCGTTCATTGGCGTGGCTCTTTCTGCGAGACGATATGGTCGCGCGCCGGCGCGCAATTCGCACAAAGAGGAAATCCCCGATCGCTGCCGGCCGCGACGGGGCGCAGATCGCAGACGACGCAGTAGCGGACCTTCTCGGCCGCCGGGTCTTCGCCCTCGCCGGCGATCGCGGCTGCGGCCGCCTCGCCGAGTTTCTTCGAGGCCTTGACGATCGTCGCCATGTCGGCGACTTTTTTTGAGACCGGTTTCTTCTTCGGAGTCATTTCTTCAAGACCTTCGGCGCCGTTTCCGGCTTCGTCGGCGGCGCCTGCGGGCGGGCGCTTGCCCTTGCCTCGCGCGCTGGTCGCGCGCTCGGGTTGCTTCTCTGCCGCTTTCTTCTTCGCCGCAGCCTTTTTCTTCGCGGCCTTCGGCTTTGCGAGCTTGACGGTGTCGGGGCCGGTATAATGCTGCGTGCGCAATTCAATCGGCAGCCAGCCCTTTTCCTTCGCGCGCGCCGCGGCGTAATCGGCGATCTCCTTCGCTTTCTTTTTCAGCCAGGCATTGGCCTCCGCGCCATCGCTTGCGCAATCGGCGATCGCCTGCAGGGAAAAGCGCTTGGGCGCGGCGGTGAAATAATCCTCGGCGTCGAAATGTTTTGCGAGGGCGGCGCTGAAGGCCTCGGCGTCGATTCGCGCGATGAGCGCGGCCTCCTCTTTGCGGAGCTTGTGTTTGCCGTCCTGCGGCGGCGCCTGCCGGCGCATGTCGAGGCTCAGGGCGACATGCCGGGCAAGGATCGCAAGAAGCGCGTCGACATTGAAGTCCGCGAGGAGCTCAGGCAGACGCTTGTCGAAGGCGAAGGCGGCCGCCTTGATATCCTCGCGCTCCATGCCGTTCGTTTCGATCTCGGCCGGGCTCGGATTGAATCCGGCCTCGAACGTCGCGACGAGCAAAGCGAGGGCGAGACGAGGATCCTCGGCGACAGCGTCCTGCGCGGCGGCCGTGAAGGCCTGCGTCAGCCGGTTATAGAGGCTCGCCGAAATCGTCGCCGGCGCTTTCTTGTCGGGAGCGCCCGGCGCTTTTGCCGCCTTGCCCCCGCTCTTGACGCCGTTCGCTCTGTCGAAATCCTCATCCGTGAGCGGGGCGCCGACAGGCTTTTCCTTCCAGCCTTTCGGGGGGATCCGGCCGGCCTCGATAACGAGGCGGCCGGCGGAGTCGATCTCCATGACGCAGCCGGAGCGAAGGCGGTCGGCGCGATAATCGTCGCCGGAGAGGACGCGCAGGAAGATCTCTTCCTCGATGGCGGCGATCTCTTCCTCGGCCTCGCCGGCGGCGTCCTCGTCCTCCTCGAACGGTTCGGGCTCGGACGGTTGCGGCGCGCCCTCTTCCTCCGCCTCGTGATAGGCGTTCCAGAGTTCGACGCGGCGCTCATAGGACTGGATCACGGCCTTCGCCGCGTCGAGGCGCGCGCGCTCTTCTTCCGTAGGCTGAAGCTTCGCCTTATCGAGCTCGATGCGCTTCATTTGATAGGGGGACGGGGCGTCCTCGCGGGGGAGCGCAAAGGCCCAGCCGTCCTCGAGAAGGCGGGCGGCCTCGGCGTCGAGAAGCTGATGCTCGAGCGTCTTCAAAAGCGGGAAGTCGGTGACATAAACGCGACCGCCGAAGAGGTCGCGAATGACGCCGCCGCCGGCCGCGACATAGGCCTCCTCGCCGATGGCGGCGAGGAGCGGGCCGACATCCGTCTCCTCGCCGACGATCTCGCGCCGAATGGGATAGCTATAGAGGTCCCCCTTCTTCGCAAGGCGCTCGAAAATCTCGTCCTGGACGGCGTGATCTTTCGCGTGCGTGAAGGCCTCGGCGGCCTTCGGGTCGATCGCCCC
>JBFXBB010000075.1:0-10588 GCA_050183685.1 Amphiplicatus sp. | reverse complement strand
GACGTCGTTCTTGCGGCCCTTGACCTCGATCACTTCCTCGCGCTCGGTCGCATCGCTAATGAACCGCGCCCAGGCGGCGTCCATCGCCGCGTCCGCCCCCGGCCCGAGCGGCGCGTAATAGACCGGCGCGCCGGCGAGCCGCGCCAGGCGATAATCGCGCGCCGCGGCGAGCTCCACGACGTCGAGGCGCGTCTTCAGCATATCGATGAAGGGCAGAAAAAGCTGGCGGTTAAGACCGTCCTTATAAAGATCGTCCGGATGACGATTGGACGTCGCGACGATGGCGACGCCCCGCGCAAAAAGCGCCTCAAAGAGGCGCCCGAGGATCATCGCGTCGGCGACGTCGTTCACCTGGAATTCGTCGAAACAGAGAAGCCGTCCTTTCGCGGCGATGTCATGGGCGACCGGGGGCATCGGATCGCCAGGCGATTTCGCTGAGCCCGGATGGCGGCGCTTCGCCCGATCGTCGAGCGCGCGGAAGCGGGCGATGCGCTCATGCGTTTCGGCCATGAATTCGTGAAAATGCACGCGTCGCTTTCTCGCGACATGCGAATTGTTGAAAAAGATATCCATGAGGAGCGACTTGCCGCGTCCGACCGCGCCCCAGAGATAGACGCCGCGCGGACGCCCGCGCCGGCCGAAGAAGCCGCCGCGCCGGGCGAGGTCTTCTTCAAGGCGCTGCAACCGTTCCGCCGCCGCCTCTTGCGCCGGATCGCCATCGAGCGCGCCCGCCTCAACGAGCGCCCGATATCTTGGGAGCGGCCCCCTCATCGGCGCGTCTATAGCCGGCGCCGCGCGCTTCGAAAAGCCAGCCCGCGAGATAAGTCGCAAGGAGAGCGCCGGCGCATTCAGCGGCGATGAAGACGGGCGCGTCGCGAGGCGCAACGCCCGCGAAGGTGTTTGTCAGGGTCCGGGCGAGGCTCACCGCCGGATTGGCGAAGGAAGTCGAAGAGGTGAACCAATAGCCCGCCGTGATGAAAAGGCCGACGGCGTAGGGAACCGCGTCGGGGCGCAGGCGCGCGCAGCCGAGAATCGTCAGTACAAGGCCGAAGGTCGCGACCGCCTCGCCGAGCGCCTGGCCAAGGCCGGCGCGACTTTTGAGGCTTTGCTGGACGATGTCGAGGTCGAACATCGCATGGGCGAGAAAGACGCCAAGAACCCCGCCCGCAAGCTGGACGGCGACATAGGCGCCGGCGCGCGCCGGGCCGATCTCGCGCCGCAAAAGAAAAGCGAGCGTCACGGCCGGGTTGAAATGCGCCCCCGAGACCGGCCCGAAAATGAGGATCAGGACGACGAGCCCCGCCCCGGTCGCGAGCGTGTTGCCCAAAAGCGCGATGGCGTCATTGCCGCCGGCGAGCGCCTCGCCCATCACGCCCGAGCCGACGACAATGGCGAGAAGGAGCGCCGTCCCGAGCGCCTCGGCGGCGAGCTTTTGCGGGGTTGAAAATGTCACGACGCCTGGCTTTCCAGAAAACCGTCGATCTCAGCGCGGATGTCGGCGAAGACCTTCTCGAAGGCCGATCGTTTCGCCGCCGCATCGCCTTCGGCGGCGGCGGGATCGGGAAAGCTCCAATGCAGCGTCGCCGGCGCGGCCCCGTTCCGGCGCGGCCAGAGCGGGCAGGTCTCGCCCGCCGCGTTGTCGCAGACGGTGACGACGACATCCAGGAGGGGCGCGCCGTCGCTCGCGAATTCGTCCCAGCTTTTCGAGCGCGGCGCGCCCGGGTCGACCCCCGCCGCCGACAAGGTTTCGAGGGCGAAAGGGTTTGGCCGTCCCGTCGGTTTCGAGCCGGCCGAATAAGCGCGCCAGCGCCCGGCGCCGACTTTGTTCATATAGGCCTCGGCCATGATCGAGCGCGCCGAATTGCCGGTGCACAGAAAAAGGATGGTCTTCATCGCAGCGCCTCGACCTCTCCCGTCACGCGGCCGGCGCGCAGCAGGCCGCTTTCGTCTGCGGATCCGGCCCGCAGGCGGCGGCGTTCCCCGCCGGATCCGGCGCGCAACAGGCCGCTTTCGACGCCGCATCCGGCGCGTCGTCGCCGAAGGTCGCGCTGTCGCCGACTGTGTGGAACAGTTCCCAGTTCGCGCCCTCGGGCGAGCGCGCCCAATATTTGTTGCTCCGTGCATAGCAGCAGGCCGCATCGGCCTGCTTGACGATCTCGGCCCCGGCGCTCTCAAGCCGGCCCGCAAAGGCGGCGAGTTCGTCGTCGTCTTCAAATTGCACGCCGACATGATCGACGCCGCTAACCCCGCCGCGCGCCGAAATCGAAACATTGGCGGCCGGATCATCCAGCATCCACTTGGCGTAGTCGCTTTCGCGCCGATCCGGCTCGCGGCCGAAAAGAGCGGTGTAAAACGCCGCCGATTGGTCGAGATCGGCGACTTTCAAATGCACATGCAGCCGTTTCATAAGGCGTTCTCCTGTTTCATGAGCAGCTTTCCCGGATGACATAGGGCCCGCAAAGCCGCGGATCGCCCTGGCAGCAATCGGCCATCAGGAAATCGACAAGCCCCCGCAGGCCGCCATAATCGGCGGCGTAGATGACGCTGCGCCCCTCTTTCCGCGACTGGACGAGTCCGGCGCGAAGAAGTTCTTTCAAATGAAAGGAGAGGGTGGGGGCGGCGACGCCGAGCGCCTCGGCGAGCGCCCCGGCGGTAAGACCGGCCGGCCCTTTCTTCACCAAGAGCCGCAACGCTTCGAGGCGCGTCTCCAGAGAGAGCGCCGCAAAGGCGGCAAGGGCGGTCTTTATTTCCATAATTCCATAGTTATCGAAATATAGAATTTGTCAAGCCCTTTTCCCGCTTTTTAGGCGGCGGGAAGGCCATGCGCGGCGCTTTGCCTCGCGGCCCTTGCGCCCGAAGCAGCGTAATCATGTCGGCCCATATGGCTGGCTATAGTCTCGACAAACTTCGCGGCGACCTTTTCGGCGGGGTGACCGCCGCCGTCGTCGCGCACCCGCAGCCGCGCGCCGTCGGCGTCGCCTCGGGCGCGGGCGCGAGCGCCGGCCCTTACGGCGCGATCGCTGACGGCTTCTTCGCGGCGATCCTCGGCGGCACGCCGGCGCAGGTTTCAGGACCGACAGGGCCGATGACCGTCGTCATGGGCGCCGTCGTCGCAAGCCATGCCGGCAATCTTTCCGAGGCCTTCACCATCGTCATGCTCGGCGGCGTCCTTCAGATGCTTTTCGGCGTCCTGCGTCTCGGAAAATATGTGACCTATACGCCCTATTCCGTCGTCTCCGGATTTATGACCGGAATCGGGCTCATCATCATGATCGTCGAGGTTCTGCCCTTTCTCGGCTTGCCGACGGCGCCGGGCGGCGTTCTCGGCGCGATAGAAAGCTGGCCCGGCATCGACCCGGCCGCGCTCGATCCGCGCATCATCGCGCTTTCCGCCGGCGCGCTCGCGCTTGTCGTTTTCTGGCCGAAAAAACTTCAACGTCTATTGCCGGCGCCGCTCGCCGCGCTCGTCGCAGGAACGCTGATCGCGGCCCTCGCCATCCCGCAAGCGCCGGTCATCGGCGAGGTCCCGCAGGGGCTTCCCTCGATCATCGCGCCGAACCTTGCGCCCGAAAGACTCCCCCAGATTATCCAGACGGCCTTCATCCTCGCCCTGCTCGGCTCGATCGACAGCCTCCTTACCTCGCTCATCGCGGATTCGGTGACGCGCACGCGGCACAATTCCGACCGCGAGCTCATCGGCCAGGGCGTCGGCAACGCGATTTCGGGCCTCATTGGCGGGCTTCCCGGCGCCGGCGCGACGATGCGCACGCTCGTCAATATCCGCTCGGGCGGGCGCACGCCGGTCTCGGGCGCGACCCATGCGCTCCTGCTTCTCGGCATGGCGGCGGGCCTTGGCCCGCTCGTCGGCCACGTGCCGCACGCCGTGCTCGCCGCGATCCTGATGAAGGTCGGCTGGGACATTATCGACTGGGGGTATCTGAAGCGCATGGCGTCCGCGCCGCGCGACAAGTTCGTCATTATGCTGATCACCATGATGCTGACGGTGTTTGTCGATCTCATCATGGCGGTCGCCGTCGGCATTATTCTCGCGAGCCTCGTCAATGCGCGCCGTCTCGCTGAGGAGCAGTTGAAGACCGTCAAGCAGTCCGCGCTCCCCGATGAGCTTGAGGGACTGACGCAAGAAGAGCGCGATCTCCTGCGCGCGGCGAACGGCAAGGCGCTGGTGACAATCCTCTCCGGCGTTTATTCCTACGCCTCGGCGCGCGAGCTTGCGCGGCGCGCCTCGCCGAAGCTCACCGGCGTCAAGATCTGCGTCTATGACTTCACTCATGTCGGCTATATCGACACGAGCGCGGCGCTCGCCGTCCAGGAGCTGATGGTCCTCACCCATGAGCACGGGCAGACGATCCTCGTCTCGGGCCTTTCGCGCGAGGTCGCAAAGACGCTCGACGGGCTCGGCGCCCTCGCCCATGTGGCCGCCGAAGACCGCTTTTCAACGCGTCTCGCCGCGATCGAACGCGCCGTTCGGATGACGGTGGAGCCGGCCGGCGTTTCGGCCTAGTCTTTCGCGATGAAGCTCATCGCCTATCTCGAAGCGGGGGCGTCGCCCAATATCCGTCCGGCGCAGGCCGAACGCGACTGGATGGACGCTACGCCAGAGCGTTTCGCCTATCGCTGCCTTCCGTTGAACATCGCGAACACGCATGGCTGGGAGGCGCTCGCGCCGGCCCGAATCCGGGCGCGCTGGATCGGCGGGCCGGCCAAAGAGGCGCTCGCCATCGAGACGGACGCGCCCGCCCATCAGCGCCCCGTCAGCCATTTCGGCTCGGGCGTCCTGACTTTTCATCTCGGCTGCCTCATTCGCACCGAGCCCGGCATAGAGCTCTGGGCGACCGGCTCGCCCAATCATTCAAAGCACGGGATCGCGCCGCTTTCCGGCGTCGTCGAGACCGACTGGTCCCCCTATAGTTTCACGATGAACTGGCGATTCACCGCGCCGGGCGAGGTCGTCTTCGAAAAGGACGAGCCCTTCTGCTTTTTCTTTCCGCTGTCGCGGCGCGTGCTCGCCGAGACGGCGCCGGAATTCCGCAGGCTGAGCGACGAGCCCGCGCTCGAAGCCGATTTCAAGGCGTGGACAGAGGGCCGTGCGACGTTCAACAAGGATTTGACGGTCGCGGGCTCGGCCGCCCGCTCGGAAGGCTGGCAGCGCGATTATTTCCACGGCCGCGCGCCCTCCGGCGCCGTCGCGGCCGAGCACCGCACGAAGCTCCGCCTGAAGCCGTTCAAGCCGATCGACTGACCGCGCCGCGAACGCGGTCAAAATCCGGATGACGAAGACGACTTATTCCGCCGCGGCCGGTTTGGACTGCGCTTTCGTCTGCTTCGGAATTTGCCGCGCCGCGACCTCGCTGCCGCGATCCGGCGGGCGGCTCACCATCAGCTTCTTGATCTCGGCGATCGCCTTGGCCGGGTTGAGGCTTTTCGGGCAGACCTGCGCGCAATTCATGATGGTGTGGCAACGATAGAGCTTCATCTCGTCCTCAAGCTTGTCGAGGCGCTCATTCGTCAATTCGTCGCGGCTGTCGGCGAGCCAGCGATAGGACTGAAGAAGCGCGGCGGGCCCGAGATAGTCATGCTCCGCATCCCCCGTATCGCCGTTCCACCAATAGGAGGGGCAGGAGGTCGAGCAGCAGGCGCAAAGGATGCACTCGTAAAGCCCGTCGAGCTTTCCTCTTTCATCCGGAGACTGAAGACGCTCTTTCTCCGGATCCGCCGATTTCGCCCGCAGAAAGGGTTCTATATAGGCGTGCTGCTTGAAGAAGTTCGACAGATCCGTGACGAGGTCCTTCATCACCGGCTGGTGCGGCAGGGGATAGATCGCAACGTCCCCCTTACCGCATTCATCCATGCCGAGCGTGCAGGCGAGCGTGTTCGCGCCGTTGATGTTCATCGCACAGGACCCGCACACGCCCTCGCGGCAGGAGCGGCGGAAGGCGAGCGTCGCATCGGTCTCATTCTTGATCTTGATGAGCGCGTCGAGAACCATCGAGACGCCGCTTGTGTCGACCTCATAGATATCGACGCGCGGATTTTCACCGCTGTCGGGGTCATAGCGATAGATCTTGAAGCGGCGAGTCTTGCCCGCCTCGCCATTCTTGGCGGGAAAAACCTTGCCCTTGCCGGTGATTTTCGAGTTTTTCGGAAGAGAAAATTCCACCACGCGCGGAGCCTCTTGGTCTTGGCGCGCCTAAGGCGCTGAATTCGGGCGGATATACACGAAAGCGACCGGACGGCAAAAGGGCGCCGATGTCGCGGTTCGCCGTCTCCCCCGCAAGCGGGAGAAGCGGATCGCCTCATTCTTTGCCGATGGGCTTCAGATCCGCATAGACGGGCGGTCGTTTTTCGGCCCTGGCGGCGAAGCTCTCCCTGATGTCGGCCGGGCGGAGCATCGCCGCGTTCCAGACCGCCACATAATCGAGCGCGTCCGCCGTCGCATGATCGCGGGCGTAGTTGAGCATCCGCTTGCAGCCCGCGACCGCGAGCGGGGAATGGGTCGCGATCCGCCCCGCGATCTCCATGACGCCCGCAAGGAGCGCCTCATGGCTCTCGAAGACCTCGTTGACGAGGCCGATCTCTTTCGCCTTCGCGGCGGGAAGGCGCTCGGCCGTATAGGCCATCTGCCGGGCCCAGCCCTCGGGAATGATCCTGGCGAGTCGTGGGAAGGTTCCAACATCGGCCGTCATGCCGATCGCCGTTTCCTGAATGACGAAAAAGGCGTCCGCGGCGGCGTAGCGGCAGTCGCAGGCGGCGACGAGATCGACGCCCGCGCCGATCGCCCCGCCCTGGACCGCCGCGAGCACGGGCTGGCGCGCTTCTTCAAGAGCCGTGAAGGCGCGCTGGAGGCCGGCGAGATGATGGCGGAAGGCCTCGGCGTCGATTTCCGGATTGTCCGAGCCGCCTTTGACCCCCGTCTCGGCGAAAACCGAAATGTCCATGCCGGAGGAGAAATATTTGCCCTCGGACGAAATGACGATGACGCGGGCCTTCGCGCCGTCGGATATCTCCTTTACCGCTTCGGGGAACTCGCGCCAGAAGGCGGGCGTCATCGAATTCGCCTTCGCCGGCCGGTTGAAGCGCAGATGCGCGATCTTCTCGGCGATGTCGAGCGTGAAACTGTTATAGCTCATGGAGGACTCCTTGTCCTCCAAGCCTAGCCCCGTCCGCCTTTTGAGGCGAGGCCGCCGAGCGCGCGAGCGCTAGGGAATAAAGCGCGAGAAGCGCGATCAGGCCAAGAGGGATGAAGGTCGCCGCAGCGACGGAGCGCGCGGCGATCGGCGCGATGAAGGCGAGAACGAGCGCCGATCTCTCGTAAGGCCGGAACCCCTCGCGCAGCCCCTCGGCGACGAGAAAGGCGCCGGCGGGGGCGAGGAGAACGAGGTCGTAGTCCATGACATAGGGCGTCGCGAGCAACGCGCCGAGGATGAGGCCGGCGGCTTTCAGGCCGAATGGCGCGGCGCTCCGCCAGAGCCAGAGAAGGCTCGCCGCGACGCCGAGGAAAAGCGCGCCCTGCCCCGCATAGGCCGCGCCGACCGGCGCGCCGAGCGCGCGCAGCGCCGCAAAAAGACTTTGCATCTTCTCAAAGCCCGTCTCGCCCTGTTCGAGGACGACCGTTCGCGTCAGATGGCCGCTGTCGAGGAAAGCGCGCCAGATATCGGCGCCGAAAAGCGCCGTCGTCGCGGCCGTCAGCATAAGGATCGTTCCCGCCGCCGCCGCGAAGGTCTTCCAGCGCCCCGTCGCAGCAAGAATGAGCGGGATGAGGACGCCGAATTGCGGCTTATAGGCGAGAAGGCCGATGAGAAGCCCCGCAAGAAGCGGTCGGCGGTCGAGCAGAAGAAGCGCGCCGCCGAGAAGCGCGGCGGTCAGAAATCCGTTCTGGCCATGCGCGATATTGACGAAGACCGCGGGGAAGGCGAGCGCGGCGAGCAGCGCGCCCCCTGCGGATAGAATGGCGCGCATCGCCGCCGCATAAAGCCCGAGCGTTCCCGCCATCCAAAGCAGCCAGGACGCCGTATAGGGAAGAAACGCAAGCCCCGCCGCCACGATGAAGAAGAAAGGCGGATAGTGCCAGCCGTAAAAGGGAACGGCCGCGCCGAAGCGTTTTTGCTGCTCGGCGTAATGGGCCGCCCAGCCGTAAGCCTCGGCGGCGCGCCCGTCGAGCGCCATCCGTCCCGCCGCCCAGACATTGGAGAAGTCCGTTCCGAGCGGCCGCCCCTGGTAGTCGAGACCGTCGCTCGAAGTCGCGACAAGGACGGCTAGTCCGATAACGGAAAAAAGAAGGACGATGACCGACCCGCGGCGGATGCGCGCCGCGTCGAGGAAATCGCCGGTCCGGAGCAAACGGAGCATCGCGCGAGACTAGGCGGCGCCTGTTAACGCGGCGTTAGGGCTGCGCCAGCCTCAAAAGCTGCCGGAAATTCGCCTTTTGGTTGAATTGGGGGCGACTTATCCCCGCCCCCCTGAAGCGGCCTTAGGCTGCGTCCCGTCCGCAAACAGTAAAGGAGTATGGACATGGCCAACGAGTTCAAAGGCGCAACGCTGGAAGAGGCGGTGAGGGCGGCCGTGGCGATGGAGACGCGTAGACGAACGCCTCGTTTAGGCAATTATGCAGGCGATGGCCGCTGCAATGATCTGATTTTGGAGATCAGCGATTTGAAGCGCGAGGCAGGAAGACTATCAGACGCCGCGGCGCGGCTAGAGCGAGAAGCTGACGCGTTGAGAAGATCCGCTGCAAGAACACTGACTACGGCGGCGTTGTCCGCTCTCGCGGGCCTCGCCGGTTCTGCACGAGGGGTTAGCGCAGCGCTTAGGATTCTCAGTCAGCGTTCTGTACGCAGTATCTCGCGCGGGGATATTCTTGGGCTTTTATCTCTATTGGGCCCCCTAGGGGCCGCCGCCGGCGCGCTGTATGCGGCTTCGGATTTGCTTAAGGCTCGTCAACTTGCTGACGATGCAGAGGAGATCGAGCGTCGAGCAGAAAGCATAGGAGACGATCTTCTTACAGCGGTCGACCAGTATGATCGCATTGGCTGCGGCGCCGAGCAAGACATTGCGTAACGGAACACGCCAAAGTTTGACGGCGGCTGAGACGGCCGCCGCCAAGACGTATTAATCAGTAATGACGATCGGCCTTTTGGACATCCGCTTGCGCCTCGCCAAAATGTTTAAGAGCCGCTACACGAAGAACGTCCCCGATGACAAACCCAGCGGAGATGCTGAGGGTGAAAGAGCCAATCAGGAACGCCACGACGAAAATCCGGGTTGAGTGAATATTTTCGTCAAGATATTTGACGAGCAGTTCACGGATAGTCGTTAGAAACAGAAATAGCAGCGCCAGCGCCACAATCATCGGGACGGCAAGCGCCAGAACATCCACAATATAGACGCCGGTCGCCGGATTGATGAAAGCGATGATGATAGGGACAAGAAATACGAGCCAAAAACTGCGCCACACTGTTGGACCGTCATCATCGTCGTCCTGCAGAGGCGTATGATATTTTCTATCTTCCACGAAACGCCTCCGGCTAAAGATCAACCGCATCATGGCTCGAAGATGCGGGCATCGAGTCCCCTCCTTCAATACACCCGCTTCTTCGGCGCGATATACTCGACCTCATTCGACATCGTGTAGGCATGGACGGGCCGATAGTCGATCGTCGCCTTGCCGTTCGAGAACCAGGCCGCCGTGTGCTTCATCCAGTTCGCGTCGTCGCGTTCGGGATAATCCTCGCGGGCGTGGGCGCCGCGGCTTTCCGTGCGGTTCGCCGCGCCTTCCATCGTCACGACCGCCTGGCCGATCATATTGTCGAATTCGAGGGTCTCGACGAGATCGGTGTTCCAGATGAGCGAGCGGTCCGTCACCTTGATGTCGGGCAGACGCTCATAAACCTTGCGGATGTTTTTGCGGCCCGCCTCCAAAGTCTCGCCGGTGCGGAAGACGGCGCAATCGGCCTGCATCACGCGTTGCATGTCGAGGCGGAGAGCGGCGGTCGGCGTGTCGCCCTTCGCGTGCCGGAAGCGGTCGAGCCTTGCAAGCGCGTCCTCGCCCGCGCCTTTCGGGAAAGGGCGGACCGTCTCGCCGGGCTTGACGATCTCGCCGCAGCGAAGGCCCGCCGCGCGGCCGAAGACGACGAGGTCGATCAAGGAGTTCGAGCCGAGGCGGTTCGCGCCGTGGACGGAAACGCAGGCCGCCTCGCCGATCGCCATCAGGCCCGGCACCACGAAATCGGCGTCGTCGCCGCGTTTCGTCACGACCTCGCCGTGATAATTCGTCGGCACGCCGCCCATATTATAATGCACCGTCGGCAGGACGGGGATCGGCTCCTTCGTCACGTCGACGCCCGCGAAGATTTTCGCCGACTCCGAAATGCCGGGGAGGCGCGCGGCCAGGATTTTCGGATCGAGATGGTTGAGATTGAGGTGGATATGGTCCTTGTTCGGACCGACGCCCCGCCCCTCGCGAATCTCGATCGTCATGGCGCGGGAAACCACGTCGCGCGAGGCGAGGTCCTTGGCCGACGGCGCATAGCGCTCCATGAAGCGCTCGCCTTCGGAGTTCGTCAGATAGCCG
>JBFXBB010000074.1:0-10643 GCA_050183685.1 Amphiplicatus sp. | reverse complement strand
GGGGGGTCGCCGCGGTCATGTCGGGGGTGCTCAGTCTAAATGAAGCGGTATACTAATAAACGAAGCGAACGTGGTTTGACTTTGTTCGAACTGCTTGTGGTGTTGGCGATCCTTGCTTTCCTCGCGACGCTCGTTGCGCCGCGGGTCATCGGCTATCTCGGCCGCGCGAAAGGCGACGTCGCCCGTTCCCAAGCATCGAATATCGCAGCCTCGCTGGAACTGTTCTTTCTCGACTTCAATCGCTATCCGACGGCGCAGGAGGGGCTCGCCATTCTCGTCGAGGCGCCGCCCAACACACCGCAGTGGCGCGGGCCCTATCTCAAGGACGCATCGGGCCTCATCGATCCCTGGGGACGGTCCTTCCTATATGACGTCGGGAACGGAGAGACCAGCTTTGAGGTAATCTCGCTCGGGCGCGACGGCGCTGAAAGCGGCAAAGGCGAAGATGCCGACATCCATAAGAACTGACCGCGGCTTTACGCTCGTCGAATTGCTCGTCGCGCTCGCAGTAAGCGCGCTTGGCGCGTTGATTGTCGGCGCCTTTATCAGCGCCCGCACGCCCCGTCTTCTCGTTGACCGGACAGCGGATGAACTCGTGGTCGATCTGAAGCGCCTGCGTCTAGTTGCCGAGACAAGCGGCGAGCCTGCCCGTCTCATTGCGACTGCTCGAGGCTACAGCGCTAGGGCGGCGGGAATAGATCGGACGTTCCCTGGCGCAGTGAGCGTCGAGTGGAATGGCGCACGCGAAGGCGTAATAGAAATGGCGGCCGGGCTTCATCAGCAAGGCGCGCTCATTCATATCGCCGTGCGGGGGGCGGACGCGTTTGTCGAAATCACGCCAATCACGGGGAAAATACGTCGTGGGCAATAGAGGGAAAGAGCGTGGTTTCTCGCTTTCCGAGACGCTTATCGCGGCGGTCATCGCCGCTGGCGTTCTCGCCGCCGCTGCAAGCTCGATCGGCGGCTCGACACAGTTGACGCATGCAACGGCCGAGCGGAACGGCGTTCTCCTCGAAGCGAGGACGATTTCGGCTCGTCTCAAGGCGGGAATGAGCGACGAGAGCGCGCTGCAGGGCTTTTCCGGCTGGCGCATCCAACGAACGGTCGTCGAAACCGAACGCGCGGAAACACCAATCTACTTTGAGCGCATCAGCGTTGTGTCGCCGGCGCAGCGGTTCTCTTTCGACATTCTAGCTCCACGGAGCGACGGCTGACGAGCATGCGGGAAAGCATACAGAAAGGTTTCTCTCTCATCGAGGCACTGATCGCGATTGCGATCCTCGCCAGCATTGCTGCTGCGCTCGCGCCGGCGATTCAGTCAAGCCTTAGAGTTTCCACACGCATCGCCTCTTTCGGCGAAAAGTCAGAGGAGATTCGCATTGGAATCGACGCCATAGAGGAGATATTCGCCGCTATGATGGCGCCCTCTTCCGGCAATTTCGCCAACGGCTTTTCCGGATCGCCGAGCAGTCTTGAATTCACCGTATTGCTCGATCCCATGAATGGCCCTCAGACTGTCAAACTGACGATCGAGAAGAACAAGCTTATTTATCACGCAGAGCCGCCTGTCGTGCTTTTGACCGGGGTTGGGCGATTTCGGTATTTCGGGCGGGTCGGCGATGAAGCGCCCTCGTGGCATAGCGACTGGCATGAGCTGAACGCCGCCGAAATCGTCGAAATTGCCGGGACGCCGTTGGATAGCTCAAAGACGCCGCCGCTCGCTTTTCACATCGCCTCGACCGCGCCTCTATACTGTCCCTTCGACCCGGTGAGCCGGACATGCCGACGATAGGCCCCGCGTTTTTGCATAGGCCCTTGCCTCGCTTACCGGCGCTTTCAGTCGACAGCGCGATCGAATGGCTGGCGCGCGGCCTTCTCTACTGGTTGCCAAAGCGCGTCCGGAGTTATGGGCGGCGGCCAGCCATTCGCTTGATCGGGGAGGGGATCGACGATGTGATCGAGCGGTCTTGGACCGGCGATCTGCGACGCGTGACGGGATGCACGCCGGACACTTCGCTGCCGATTGCGATCGTGATCGCCGAATGCGACGTATTTGTTTCCGAGGTCGACTTGCCGTCGGCCGCGTCCGGCAATATTCGCGAGGCGATAGCGCTACGTCTCGACTCCGTCTCGCCCATTGGCGAGGCGGATGTCATGATCGAGGTCAACGAGGCCGAGCCCGCAGGCGACGGCCGTTTGTGCGTTGGCGTTGCGATTGTTCGCAAAAGCACGCTCGAAGAGCTTGAGGCGCGCTTCAGCGGCTCTGAAATTTCGTCCATCGGCGCCTTTCCGCAGACTGACGGTTCATTTCTCTTCACCTTTCGCAGAAAACGCAAAGATGCGCGCCGGTCGGTCGTTGCGGCCGCCGCTATGCTCGCGGGCGGATTGACGTTCTTGGCGGGCCTCAGCGTTCATCTCGACCGCCGCATCGCGGCGAGCGAGGCTTATGAGGCGAGTCTCATAAGAGAACTGCGCTTCCATAAGGAAAAAGCGGCATGGCTTACGGATGTGGAGGATAATCGTCTTGCGAGCCAAAAATCGGCGGCAGTTGTCTCCCTCCTTGCAGAGATCGTCGATGAATTGCCTGGGCGCGCGTTGGTTCAACGGATCGACATTTCTGACGGCGCCGTAACGGTCGACGGTTTTGCGCCCGATGACGCCGAGTGGCCCGCCACGATCGCTGTTCATTTGACGGAGTCCTTGCGTCCGGGCTATTTGGCGTTTCGCGCCATGAATGATGGGAGGGGCGGCGAGTGAGAAGTCACGACTCTGCTCGCCTGCATGCGATTGCCGCCCTCAGCGTCATCGTCGCTGCGGCGTGGATATTAAGCGCTTATGTATCGTCATTCGGCGGCGCGCTTGCCTCGAAGCGTGAGGCCTTGCGATTGCATGCCGAAAGGATCGCCGCGCTGGAGATCCGCCTTCAAGAAACACGAGAGGCGACTATTGAAGCGCTTCACATAATCGGTGCTCAGCCGGCCGACCTGGCCGCTCTCAGCGCTCCGGAGGCGGCTGTGGACCTCTTGCGTTCGGCTTGCCTCAGTCTATCAACAGCGGGCCCAGAGCCGCCGACTTGCATGCCGAGCGAGGCGCCGCTTTCCGGGCGCGTTTCTCGCTACAGCATATCGATAGTCGACCGAGGGGGGGAGCATTTTGCGCAAATCCTGCACGGGCTTCAAGTCTCGCCGGTCAACATTGGGCGGCTTGTCATAGAATACGCCGACGGCGGCGGCGCGCCACACGTCAGCGCGACGCTTAACCTGATCGGCGCAAGAGCCAATGAGTCGGCGCCATGAGAACGGATCGTCTTATTGTCGCCTTCTGTGCTCTGTCCGTATTGCTCTCGATTGTCGGCGCGGTGCTGCTTTTTACGCCGGTCCCGACAAGGCATTTCAAAGATTTCGCGTCGCTTTCCTCATTCGCTGAAAAGACGCCAGTCATTGATGAAACCGATATTGCGCGTCTTGAACGGCTTTTCGACCTCTCGGACCTGCCGGCGCCACAACAACCTGCGCCTCCTCCTCCGGATCCAATGGCGGAGCTTCTGCGTTTCAGCTATCTCGGCGGCGCGCGTTCGGGTGAAATGGGTGCCGCGCTGTTTGGAGACGGCGGCAGCGCCATTTTGCTCAAAACTGGCGAACAGCTCGCCGGCTATACGCTTATTTCATTCGATGACGGCGGCGCTGAGTTTCGCCGGGGGGATAGGACGACACGACTGTCGATTCGTCGACCATGACATACCGGCTCTTACGTTGCCTTGAAAGCGGACCAGTTGGGAAAGACCACCGGCTGAAGAACGGTGTCGCCCGGTATTGCGCGGCGCTGTTGGGCCTTGCGGCGTTTATGATGCCCGGCTGCGCTGTCCTTCCAAAAAAGGAACAGACACTTACGCCTTTTTCCGCAGCAAGTCCCGGCGCCGAGGAACCGAGGGCGGAGGCGCCCCGGGACGTCCCGTCGTTTGAAGCCAATATCCAGGCGGACCAACTCATCTTTTTCGAAGACGCCAAAGGCTCGCTGACAGAGGAGGTCCGCGCCAATCCGGCGCTCGCCGCTAAGACGATGACGCTCGCCTTCGTCAACGCGCCCGCCGCCGATGTGGCGCGCGCCGTCATCAGTGAAGCGCTCGGTCAGACGGTCGCAGTTGCAAGCGGCGTTTCAGGGACCGTTACGCTCTCCGTCCGAGAGCCAATACCGGCAAGCGAGGCGTTGTCGGCGCTTGAAGCCGTGCTCGCAGAATCGGGCCTCGTTCTTCTGCGCGCCGACAATGGGTTCTTGCTTATCACTCTGGCCGACGCTGGAGACGAGACGCCGCGACTCAATCGACCGGGAACGTCTGTAGGATATGGCGTCGCCTTCGCGCCCGTTCGCTATGCTGCGCCGTCAGCGATTATCGGCCTCATTCGGCCGTTTATGTCGAGCCGGGTGACCATGACAGCGGATGATGCGCGCGGCGCCATTCTGCTGCGGGGGCCTCAAACCGATATCGCGGCGGCGAAAGAGGCGGTCGAAACCTTCGACATCCCGCATCTTCTCGACCGCATGTTCGGCATGTTTCGGGTGCAATTTACAGACGCGACAACGCTCGCCGCTGAACTGAGGGCCGTTCTCGACGCTTCGACAGACGCCGGCGATGCAATGGCTGAACTCCTCCCATTGCCGCGCCTTAACCTGCTCTTCGTCATAACACGGAGCAAGGAGAGCTTTGACGAAGTTCGCGTCTGGCTGGGGCGTCTCGACCAACCTTCGGGCGGGGATGCGCGTCGGCTGCGCTATTATCCCGTACAACATACCAACGCCCAGGCGCTTGCGGCGCAATTGGGCGCCGTCTTCAGCGGAACCGCCCAGACTTTTCAATCAGCGAGTCCTGAGCGAACGGATAGCGCTGTTCAGCCGAGCTTTCGCAATCTTCCCGCAATGGCCGGCGGCGATGAAATCGGTATTTCGACGGATGTGATCAACAACGCCCTGATCATTCGCGCGACAGATCAGGAATATCGTGAAATTCTCAATCTCATTGAGCGTATGGATATACAAGCGCCGCAGGTGCTGATTGAGGCCACGCTCGCGGAGGTGACGCTGAACGACGATCTAAGTTTCGGCGTCAGATGGTTCCTGGAAGGGGACAAGTCTCTTGCTTCGTTCACCGACAATAGTCAGGGCGCAATAGGGAGCGTGTTTCCAGCCTTCAACTATTCCTTCATCGACGCTGACGCCCGCGTGACGCTTAGCGCGCTGTCGTCGGTAACGCAAGTGTCCGTACTTTCCGCGCCTTCTATCGTCGTTCTAAATAATCAGACCGCCAATCTGCAAGTCGGCGACGAGGTGCCGATTGTCACCCAACAGGCGCAGAGCGTCATCGATCCCAACGCGCCTCTCGTGTCGACCCTGCAATTGCGTGAAACCGGCGTCATCCTGGACGTGAAGCCAAGAATCAATGCAAGCGATATCGTCGTTCTCGAAATCGCCCAGGAAGTGAGCGACGCTGTCGAAACCCGCACCTCCGGTATTAATTCTCCGACTATACAGCAGCGCAAATTCACGAGCACAGTGGCTGTCAAGAACAATGGCACGGTGGCGCTCGGCGGACTGATCCGGGAAACCTACGCTGACAGCGAAATCGGCGTGCCGTTTCTCTCCAAGCTCCCCGGTATCGGCGACGTCTTCAAATCCCGGGATATCTCGAAACGTCGCACGGAGCTCGTTATTTTCCTGACGCCGAGGATCATTAGAACGAGCGACGACGCACAGACCGCCATCCATTATATCCAGCGCGAAATGAGCCAACTGGGCGCGGCGGGCGCGGAGAACAAATGAACGCCGCTTGCAGTCGCGAAAGAGAGCGAGGCGCTGCGCTGCTAATCGTCTTGTGGGTCGCGCTCCTTCTTTCGGTCGTCATGGCGGGCGCAATGGCGGACGCGCGTATCGAGGCGCGCATTGCCATGGTGCAAACGGAGAAATTCAAGGCGAAGGAGGCGCTCGAAGCCGCGCTCAATTACGCCGCCTGGCGGATCGCTGTGGGAGAGCTTGACGAAACGGAGGGCGGATCGATCCTTCAAGACTTAAATCTCAACGGTTACTCGATGCGTGTCGACTATTCGACCGAGAACAATAAGATCGACCTCAACCTGTCTCCTGAAGAAGCCTGGCGGAATTTTCTTAACGCGGCAGGCGTGGAGTCCGCCAAGGCGGATGCGCTCGCCGCTCAAATCGTCGACTGGCGTGATGAAGATCATCTCACTCGCGCCAATGGCGCCGAGGCGCGTGACTATGCGCGCGTGAAAGATAAATGGATCGGCGATCGGCCCTTTGCAGCCGTCCGCGAACTCGCCCTTGTGCTTGAGATGACGCCGGAACTATTCGACTGCCTTGCGCCCAATGTCACTATTTTAGGCGCTGCCGCGCCGCTCTCACGCCGAACGAGAGGCGCACAGCTCAGCACCGCCGTGCGCGGCGGAACACCCGGAAGCCGTTTTGCCCTTGAGGCGACGGCGATAAAACAAGGCGGCGTTCTCGCACCCCAGCGCGCGGCGGCCGTTTTCAGAATTACCAGCGATTCGGAGAAGCCATTCGAGCGGATCTTGATGTTTCAGCCTCAGAGACCGGAGAGGGGTGACTGCGTTCTCCGACGAAATATTCGCGATTCTGAGCAAACGCGCCCGATACAATAACTTGACGAGAACGCGTCTCGGCGGAGGCCGCATACGCACTTCTGTGTTGTCAGGCAGCTTAATCTCCCAATGCGGAGAAGCTGGGCCGTAAGAGTCATGAAAAGGCGCAGGGAGAGATAGGTTCTTAAAGACCGCTGTCGTCGAACCGGACAGCCGGTATTTTCTGATCGTCCGTATATATACGAAGTGAGCGTTCCGGCGACGGCCCGGCGTTGCGCGTCATATGCTCGAACTGCACGCCTAGTCAGTAGAAGTTCTGCCGATAGTCATGGGAGATTCGCTTTGGGCGCCGGATATGGCTGGCCGCAGGAAAAACCGACATGAGGAAGGGATTCGACGGGCGCGCCGTCGAAGGGCTCGCTCGTGTGGCCGTCGGCGAAGGCCGGCAAACTATTCTCGAAGCTGCGCCGCGCCGTCCGGGTGCGCGGGCATGTAAACAACCGACAGTTTTTCAGCAGCCTGCTAGGCGTTTAGTCTCCGCTTGCCGAGGTGAAGACGGAGACGAGATTGCCTGTTTCGTTGAAGGAGAGCTTGTCGAAACAGGTAAGCCTTGCGACCTGGATGCCCCGGCCATTGCGATGGGCGGCGCGAGCGGGCGAGAACTTGACGAACTCGCTCCAGTCGAAGCCGGCGCCGGCGTCCTTGATGACGACATAAACTCCGTCATCGCGGCGCGCGAGAACAGCTTCGGCGACACGGGCCTGATAGCGGGGATCTTGCAGACGACGAGCGATCTCAGCCCCTAGCATGTCGTCGTCGAGAAGGCGGGACTTCTCCCTGAAGCCGATTTCGAGATTGCCGTGTTCCACGGCGTTGTGCATAAGCTCGGAAAGGCCGCGCGCCGCCCGATCAGGCTCCGGAAAAGCAAAAGCGAGGAGTCGAGAAAGGGCGTCCGCCTCCTCGATAGTTCGAAATCGGAATTTTCCCGTTTCGATGCGTTTTAAAGCCCCGGCCATCCGGCGCCATTCGGCGGCGAGAGCCAGCCTCCGGCCGGCTTCGTTGACTGCGGCGTCGACGACGCAGTCGAGCATCTCCTTCGCCATAGGCGCCTTAAGGACCATAAAGGCGGCTTTGCGAAGCGCGTCGGAAATTTGCGCGTAATCGGCGCCGCCGGAAATGAGGACGAGCACGAGATCGGCAGGCGCTTCGGCGAAAGAATCAAGCGAGGTCGGCATGCTCCCGCATAAGCCGTCGATGAAAAGCACTTTCTTTGCCGAGCCTGCGCGCCGCGCCGCAGCGAGCGCGTCGTCCGAGGAAGAGAAGGTTGTGCATAGATAGCCCTTCGCTTCGATGATTTTTTCAAGCGCGATGAGGCGTTCGTCGCGGGACGAAAGAATGAAAACGGCGACCGAATCTTCATCCTCCGTCGTCTCAAGAGGCGCCGTCATCACAGAATTATCAGTCATCATCTTTCACTCCCTGAAAGCTCCGTCCACCATCTTTTGCGCTGGCGATAGGAGATGAGCGAGCAGCGTCCGGTCGCCGAGAATAATGTCGGCCATGACCGTCATCCCGGGCATGATGATGTTACGCGATGGATCGGCGCCGACATAATGCTTGTCGAGCGCCACTTTGCCGCGATAAAAGCGCTCTCCGCCCTCGCCCGAGAACGTCGTCGCCGATATATAGACGAGCGCCCCTCTTACCGAGCCGAACTGCGCGTAGTCATAGGCGCTGAACTTCACATCGACGACGTGGCCGATGCGGACATTGCCAATGTCTTTCGGGGCGATTTTGATCTCGACAATAAGGTCTTCGTCGAGCGGGACGATCTCGGCTATGATCTCGCCCGGAGCGACGACGCCGCCGAGTGAATTGACATGCAGCGTCTTGACGAGCCCGCGCACGGGCGAGGCGACGGAAAGGCCGCGCCTGCGCGCTTCTAGCTTTTCGACGACCTCCCTGTTCTGGGCGAGTTCGGCCATAATGCCGTCGAGCGCGACGTAGGCGTCGTCGCGCGATTTCGCGTTTTGCAGTTCAAGACGGTCATCATATTCGGAAAGCGTCGTTTCGGCGAGCGCGATGTCGCGTTGCAATTGCTTCTCGGCGCCGAGCAGGTCGTTGAGATTGCGCTCGGTTTCGAGAAACTGCACGCGCGGATAATAACCTTCTTTCACGAGTTCTTTGCGGCTTGCGTAAATCTCCTGGGTGATCTCTCGATTACGCGAGACGGTCGCCAATCTATCCTTCAGCGCTAGCAAAGCCTGATATTTCTGGCGCTGTTGCTCTTCGAGCACGTCGCGCTCGGCGGCGAGCGTCGCGCGCATGCTGAGAAACGTCTTCTTTTGCTCCTCTATATAGGCTTCATCCGCATCCGAAAGTTTTCCGGCGTCGAGCGCGCGTTCTTCGAGAAAGGCGCGGAAACGCTCCTCACGAGCCCGTAGCGTCTGTCGTTTTTCGCGCGCCTGGCGCAAATCCTCTACGACGCCATAGCCATCTAGCGTCAGCAGCGTTTGCCCCGCCTCCACAAGCTCGCCGTCAGTGACGAATATCTCCTTGATGACCCCGCCCGCCTGATGCTGGACGATGCGTAAAGAGCCGCTTGGCGCGACCTCGCCGCTCGTTCGCGTGACGGCATGGATATTGGCGACGGCGGCCCAGACAAGGAAGACGACGACAAGGCCGGCCGCCGCATAGGTCACCCCGCCAAGGCTTCGAAGCTCGGCCGATTCGTCGATTTCGGCGGAGGCGGCGAGATAACGAATATCGGTGCGGCCTGGATCGGAAATCGCCTGTATGAAACTTACAATCTTGCCGCGCAGCTTCCTCACGCCACCCTCTCCATGCAAAGCGTCTTGCTGCTTGCGCCCTTGCCGCGGACAGAGACAAGACGCAATCCGTGAGCCGTCGCCGTATAGACGCGATCGCAGAGGTCAAGGACATCGGGATTTTGCGAGGTCAAAAGAATTGTGCGCTCCCCGGCGCTTTCGCGAATGAAAAATTTCAGATGCAGGCCGGACTCGCGCAGCATCAGGGCGTTCGGCAGTTCGTCGATTAAAAAGAGGCGCCCATCGAGGAGATAGGCGCGCGCCATCGAGAGCTGGGTCAAAAGATCGACGGAAAGGCGACGGCCTTTGGCGATATTCGTTTTAAGCCCGTCGGGGAGCGCTTTAACGGCATCGGCCGCGCCCGCCTTGTCAAGCGCCCGCCAGACATCGTCGATCGTCGCCTCCGGTCGAACGAGCCGGATGTTTTCCTCGATCGAGCCGCTGAAGAGCTGCGGCTGTTGCGGAATGTAGGAAATGAGACGCCGCAGATCGTTTGTGTCGAGCTGGCGAATGTCAAAACCATCGATGCGCACTGCGCCGAAGGAAGCTTCATAGACTCCCTGCACAAGCTTTAGGATGAGCGATTTTCCCGAACCGCTTTCGCCTGTGAAGCCGATGACCTCGCCGGGCGCGGCCGAGAAGGAAAAATCCATGAAAATTGGCGTCGTCTTTGCGCTTAGCTGCAGGCCGACACGGTCAAAGACCACGCCGCCTTTCAAGGAATGCAGCGCTGCGCCGCCCGTGCGTTCCTCCTCTTCGGCGGCGACTTCCATCAGCGCGTCGATCTGCGCGACGCTGTTGCGGATCTGTTCGAAGCGCTGGATGACGGCGCAGAAATTATGGAATGGCGTAAGAGTTCGCCAGGTCAGGATTAGGCATGCGATGAGCGCGCCGGCGCTGAGCGCGTTTTCGAAAATCATCAGGGCGCCGACTGCAAGCGTTCCGACTCCGCCGATAAGCGTCACAGCATGGGCGAATGCTTCGGCGACATTGCCGGCATAGATAAGGCGCGCAAAGGCGCTGAATTCGCGTTTTGCAAGTCCGTCATATTTGTCCGCCCATTTGCGGCTAAGACCCGAGGCTTGGATATCGACCGTCTTGGCGAAAGTTTCGAGGAGGAAGCGCTGACTTGCCGCGCCCGCCCGCGCGGTTCGGCGGATCTCGACGCCGACGCGCTTTCGCATCAAGAGGAACAAGAGAATGTAAA
>JBFXBB010000073.1:0-10821 GCA_050183685.1 Amphiplicatus sp. | reverse complement strand
TTTCTTCGCCGTCGCCGTCGCCTTGCGGCGTCCGCTTCCCGCACGCGCGGTGCCGAGGCCGATTTCCTTGGCGAATTGCGAGCGGCGCTTGGCGTAGTTTGGAGCGACCATCGGATAGTCGGACGGCAGGCCCCATTTGCGCTTATAATCCTCCGGCGACAGGCCGTATTGCGTCCGTAGATAGCGCTTGAGCACTTTCAGCTTCTTGCCGTCTTCGAGACAGATGATGTAATCGGGCGTCACCGATTTTTTCACCGGCACGGCCGGCGCTTGATTGCCGGCGCTGGCGGTCCCGCCTTTGGCGAGCGCGCTCACGGCGTCGTGAACGTCTTGCAGCAACGCCGGCAGCTTGTCGGCGGCGATGGCGTTCTTGCTCACGAAAGCGGCCACAATATCCGTAGACAGATTAAGAATGACGCCCTCATCGAGATTGTCGAAAGTGTCAGCCATTTAAAGTTCCCCTTGATTCAGTACCGCAGGGCCGTTCGGGCCCTGTCATTGCCCAATCTTGGCGTCTTTCGCGCCACGGTCGCGATCACATTCGGAATCATGCGTCGCGCAATGGTGAATGGAGTCCGGCCAGCCAAGATAAAATCAGCGGCGATGCGCCGCTGAACGACCGGAATACGTCTTAGGAAAGAGGAAAGCAAGAGCAGAGGAAAACTTGTCGCAATATAACTTAGTGTTCTCTCGCGTGGGAATTGCGTTTTTCGCAAATCTCGCGTGGCGGCCGCAAAGTTTATGCTATGCTAACATTCTAACGAGAGGCGCCGAGACTTTGCCGTTGGCCGCGATCGGTGGTTTGGGACGACGCATTGCCCGGCGCAATGACGGCGCGTATACCGGCCTTTTCCGCCGCCGGGGCCCGCCGGGCGGCTTCGGCTTGGAAGGAGCGACGAGATGAGCGCAGCCGCAGACGCGAGACAGGTGTTCGCCGATCAGGATCTCGCCACGGCGGATCCGGAGGTTTTCGCCGCCATCGGCCGCGAGCTCAGCCGCCAACAAGAGCAGATCGAGCTCATCGCGTCGGAGAATATCGTTTCGCGCGCCGTCCTCGAAGCGCAGGGCTCCGTGCTTACGAACAAATATGCCGAGGGTTATCCCGGCAAACGCTATTATGGCGGATGCGAATTTGTCGACGAGGCCGAGGAGATCGCCATTGCGCGGGCTTGCCGGCTGTTCAATTGCGCCGAAGCAATGGTGCAGCCGCATTCGGGAAGCCAGGCGAACCAGGCCGTATTCATGGCGCTGATGCAGCCCGGCGACACTTTTCTCGGCATGGATCTCGCCGCCGGCGGTCATTTGACTCATGGCGGCAAGGCCAATCAATCCGGCAAATGGTTCAATGCGGTCAGCTATGGCGTCACCCGCGAGGATGGTCGGATCGACTATGAGGATCTCGCCAAGAAAGCCGACGCGCATCGGCCGAAGATCATCATCGCCGGCGGCAGCGCTTATTCGCGTATTATCGACTTTAAGAAATTTCGCGAGGTCGCTGATGCGGTCGGGGCGGCGCTGATGGTCGACATGGCGCATTTCGCCGGTCTTGTCGCGGGCGGCGTCCATCCGAACCCGCTCGATCACGCTCATGTCGTCACGACGACGACCCACAAGACCTTGCGCGGTCCGCGCGGCGGCATGGTGCTGACGAACGACCCCGATATTGCAAAAAAGGTGCGCTCGGCGCTCTTTCCCGGCATTCAGGGCGGCCCGTTGATGCATGTCGTCGCGGCGAAGGCGGTCGCTTTCGGCGAAGCGTTGCGGCCCGCCTTCAAGCAATATTCGCGCGATGTTGTCGCCAATGCGCAGATGCTTGTCGGAACGCTCGCCGAGGCGGGCTACGACATCGTCTCCGGCGGGACAGACACGCATCTCGCGCTTGTCGATCTGCGTCCGAAAGGCCTCAAAGGAAGCCTCGCCGAGCAAGCCCTCGAACGCGCCGGAATCACCTGCAACAAGAACGGCGTGCCTTTCGATCCCGAAAAGCCGACGGTGACGTCGGGCCTTCGCGTCGGCTCGCCCGCAGGGACGACGCGCGGTTTCGGCGTTCGAGAATTCCGGGATATCGGCCTGATGATGGCCGATGTGCTCGAAGGATTGGCGACGGGCGCCGACAATAGCGCGCGCGAGCGCGCCGTGCTCGCAAAGGTCCGCGCCCTGACGGCGCGCTTTCCGATTTATCAGTGAGCGACCATGCGCTGTCCGTTCTGCGGATGTGAAGACACTCAGGTGAAGGATTCCCGCTCGGCGGAGGATGGCTCGTCGATTCGCCGCCGCCGCCAGTGCGACGCTTGCGGCGGGCGGTTCACGACCTTCGAGCGGGTGCAGCTTCGCGAACTCGTCGTCGTCAAAAGTTCGGGCCGCAAGGTCGCCTTCGACCGCGACAAGCTCATGCGCTCGGTCAATATCGCCATGCGCAAACGCAATGTCGAGCCCGAGCGGATCGAGCAGATGGTTTCAGGCGTCATCCGCCGGCTAGAGGCGATCGGCGACGTCGAGATCGAATCAAAGTTGATCGGCGAACTCGTTATGGAAGGCCTTGCCCATCTCGATGACGTCGCCTATGTGCGCTATGCGTCCGTCTACAAGAATTTCCGAGAGGCGCGCGATTTCGAGCAATTTCTCGACAATCTCGAAGGCGAGGAGAGAAAGGACAGTTTCTAGATTCTAGTGGATCTTTGAATCCAGGGCGGCGAAGATCCACTAGAACCAAGAACCTAAAACCTAGAAACTAGAACCTTTTATGCCGCAGACAGACAATCCTCGAAGATCTGCGGCGCGGCTCGCCGCCGTGCAGGCGCTCTATCAGATGGAGACGGGCGGCGGCGGCGCCGAGTCGGTCATCCGCGAATTCATCGCCCATCGCCTCGGGCGCGACATCGAGGGCGCGGCGGTTCATGAGGCGGACGCTGAATTCTTCGCCGATATCGTGCGCGGCGTCATCGACGTCCAACGCCGGATCGATCCCGTCATCGAGCGTCATCTTGCAAGGAACTGGACGCTTTCCCGTCTCGACGCGACCGCGCGGGCGATCCTGCGCGCCGCCGCCTATGAGCTGTCGCGACGCGCCGACATTCCCTTCCGTGTCGTCATCGACGAATATGTCGAGATCGCCAACGCGTTTTTCGACGGCGACGAGCCGCGTTTCATCAATGGCGTTCTCGACGCCGCCGCGCGCGAGGCGCGCCCAGCCGAGGCGGGCCAATGAGCAAAGCGGAAAGCGAATTCGACCTCATCCGGCTGTATTTCGCGCCGCTCGCGGAAGGCGCGCCCGGCGCTTTCGGGCTCCTCGACGACGCGGCGCTTATTCCGGAAGCGGCGTATATCGTCACCAAGGATTTAATGGTCGAGGGCGTGCATTTCCTCGCGGACGACCCGCTCGATCTTACGGCGCGCAAGCTCATCCGAGTCAATCTTTCCGATCTCGCCGCGAAGGGCGCGCGACCGGTCGGTTATTTTCTCGGCTGCGTCTGGCCGTCGGATGCGGAGCCCGCCGATATCGAGCTTTTCGCCAAGGGCCTCGCCGCGGATCAGGAGCAATTCCGCCTCCATCTCTTCGGCGGCGACACGACCCGGCACAAGGACGGGAAAGCGCCGTTGACTCTCTCTGCGACGTTTTTTGGCGCGCCGGCGCGTTCAGGATTTCTGCATCGAAAGGGCGCCGCTCTCGGCGACGATCTCTATGTCACGGGGACGATCGGCGACGCCGGCCTCGGCCTTGCTGCGCTGAAAAAGGCCGCGCGGTTCGATGCGCCGGACAAGGACTATCTTGTCGCCCGCTGCCGCCTGCCGGAGCCGCGGCTTGTTTTCGGCGGCGCGCTTCCGGGACTTGCGAGCGCGGCGATCGACATCTCGGACGGCCTCCTCGCCGACGCCGGCCATCTTGCGGCGCTTGCGGGTCTCGCCGCCGAAATAGACGCCGCCGCGATTCCGCTGTCGGCCGCCGCCGCGCGGTGGCTTGAAAGGACGCCGGACAAATCCTCCGCCTACGGCCGGATTGCGACCGCGGGCGACGACTATGAAATCCTTTTCGCCGCCGACAAGACGCGCCGTCGCGCCGTCGAGATGGCGGCGAAAGTCTCAAAGACGCCGGTCGCCCGCATCGGATCGATAACCCGCGGCGAGGGCGCGCTCCTCAAGGCGCCCGACGGATCGCGCATCCCCGTCCGCTCAAGCGGTTTTGACCATTTCTCCCGGCGATAAAAAGCCCCCCGCGCCGTCTTGGCGACGGCTCGGGGGCGTTGCTCCTGGCGGCGGCGGCGACTATAGGAGGCCTCGTCGGAGCGTGGCGCAGCCTGGTAGCGCACTTGACTGGGGGTCAAGGGGTCGCTGGTTCAAATCCAGTCGCTCCGACCAGCCTGTTTCCGCCGTTTTTGGGAATGTCATCCTGAATGACCGTTTTGCGGTCTTTAGGATGACGTCAGAGCCGGTTTTTTCAGGACGAGGTTTTTTCGGCTGTTCCTAATCCCGGTCCTCGGCGTCGATCGCTTCGATTGCGAGCGCGGCTTCGTCGAGCGCCTCCTGCGCCGCTTCGAGGCGGGCGAGAAGCTCGCCGAGCTTCTTGCGCATGTCAGCCGACATGGCGCCCGCCTTCGTCTCCGACGCGCCGGTCTGCGAAGCCGAAGCAGGCGCGCGGTCTTCGGCGTCCTCGTCGAGAAGCGGCCGGAGCTCGATCGACTGGCCGGCCGCTTTGAGGCGTCCGAGCTCGGCCACATATTTCACGCCATATTCCTTGAAAATCTTCTGCACGCCGCGCGTCGTATAGCGCTCGTCATAAAGCAGCGCGCGCACGCCCCTGAGGACGTCGATGTCGAAGGGTCGGTAATAACGCCGTCCGCCGGCGCGGCGCATCGGGCGGATCTGGCCGAACACCTCCTCCCAATGGCGCAGCACATGCTGCGGCACGTCGAGCTCGCCGGCGGCTTCGCTGATCGTTCTGAAGGCGTCCGCTGATTTTGCGAGTGCCATAGTCCTTTACGCGCCGTTACTCTGCGGCGGTGGCGTTATCCTGCACCAGCGCCGCATTGATCTGCTCTTTCAAGACATGGGACGCGCGAAAGGTGATGACGCGGCGAGGGGTGATCGGCACCTCCTCGCCGGTCTTCGGATTGCGGCCCATGCGGAGCTTCTTCGACCGCACCGAGAATGTGCCGAAAGACGATATCTTCACGGTCTCGCCCCGTTCGAGCGCCGAGGACACTTCTTCCAGGATTCGCTCGACAAAGGCGGAAGATTCATTCCGGGAGATGCCGAGCGAGCGATAGACAGCGTCGGTGAGATCGGCGCGCGTGGTGGTTTTGCCTGACATGCGCGAGCCCTCGCCTCAGTGATTGTCTTAAACGGGGCCGATGTTAAGCTTTACGCCGGAAGGCGGTCAACAAGTGATTGAATTTGCTTGGCTGTTTTTTTCATAAGGGCGGCTCAGGCCCGCAGAAGCGCCGCGCCCCAGGTCAAGCCGCCGCCCATCGCCTCAAGCATCACGAGATCGCCCCGCTTGATTCGCCCGTCTTTGACGCCCTCGCAATAGGCGAGGGGGATCGAGGCCGCCGAAGTGTTGCCATGCCGGGAAATGGTGGCGATCACCTGGTCGGGGCGCAGATCGAGCTTTTTTACGACGCCCTGGATGATGCGTTCATTGGCTTGATGCGGCACGAACCAATCGATGTCGGCGGGCGCAATGCCGGCTTTCTTCGCCACTGTCTCCATCGCCTCGGAGATGCGCGTCACCGCCTCGCGGAAGACTTTGTTGCCCTGCATGCGAACATGGCCGGCGCTTTTGGTCGAGGAGACGCCGCCGTCGACATAGAGAAGGTCGACGAGATTGCCGTCGCTTCTGAGATAGCTTGCGATGACGCCGCGTCCGCCGGCGCGGGCTTCCTCGACCGCTTCGAGCACGAAAGCGCCCGCGCCGTCGCCGAAAAGCACGCAGGTGCCGCGATCCTCCCAGTCGAGAATCCGCGAAAAGGTCTCCGCGCCGATAACGAGCGCGCGTTTATGCTGCCCCGTTATCAGAAACTTCTCGGCGGTCGAGATCGCATAGACGAAACCGGTGCAAACCGCCTGAATATCGAAGGCGGCGCCGGAGGCGACCCCGAGCTTTGCTTGCACGATCGCCGCCGTCGCGGGGAAGGTAAGATCCGGGGTCGTCGTCGCGACGATGACAAGATCGATGTCCTTGGCGTCAAGACCGGCGGCGGCGAGGGCGCCTTTGGCCGCTTCGACCGCGAGATCGGACGTCACCTGCCCGTCAGCGGCGATGCGGCGCTCGGCGATGCCGGTGCGCTCCCTGATCCATTCGTCGCTGGTGTCGATTGTCTTTGCGAGATCGTTATTGGTGAGAACTCTGTCCGGGAGATAAGCCCCGCACCCCGCTACTACCGCCTTCAAACTCATACCGCCGCCGCCTTGGCCCCGCCCATTGCTTCATTGTTCCTTACGGCTTCAGCGCGCTGGCTGACTTTCGCGATCGTCTGCGCCACTTCGTCACGGAAGGGGCGGCGCGCCAGGCTCGCCGCCATTTCGACGGCGCTTTTGACGCCTTTAGCATCGGCGCCGCCGTGGCTTTTTACGACGATTCCATTGAGTCCGAGGAAGACGCCCCCGTTTGAAGAAGACGGATCCATGCGTTCTTTCAGCTTGCGCAGGCCGCGCTGCATGATGAAGGCGGCGAGCTTGGAGTTGAGCGAGGCCATCACCGCCTCCCTCACCCAGGAGCCGACGAGGCGCGCGGCGCCTTCCGCGGTCTTCAGCGCGATATTGCCGGTAAATCCGTCGGTGACGACGACGTCGACCTTGCCGTTGGAAATGTCATTGCCCTCGACAAAGCCTTCGAAGGCCATTTCGGGATCGGCCTCCCGCAGCACCCGCGCCGCCGTGCGGATGAGCTCATGGCCTTTCAGTTCCTCGGCGCCGACATTCAGCAAGCCGACGCTCGGCTTTTCCTTGCCGGTGAGGGCGCGGAAAAAGGCCTCGCCCATGATCGCGAATTGCACGAGCTGCTCTTCGCTCGCCTCGACATTGGCGCCGACATCGAGCACGACGACGCGTCCCTTGGGACTTGGCCAGAGCGCCGTCATCGCCGGGCGGTCGACGGCGTCGATCATGCCGAGCTGATACATGCCGACCGCCATCAGGGCGCCGGTATTGCCGCCGGAAACAACCGCCTGCGCCTCGCCGTCGCGCACGGCGCTGAGCGCGCCCCACATCGAACTCTCGCGGCCGCGGCGCAGGACCTGGCTCGGCCTGTCGGTCATCGCGACGACGCCCGGCATATGCCGGATCGACGCCGCCTGAAGCGCGCGCTCCGCCTTGACGAGAGGCGCGAGGACATTTTCATCGCCGAAAAATAATATGCGCGCTTTAAGGCCGCCCGCGAGCGCAAGCGCGGCGCCCTCGATGACGGGCGCGGCGCCGGCGTCGCCGCCCATAGCGTCGATGGCGAGCGTCAGCGGCGCATCTGGGGTCGGTCCGGTCAACCGGCGGTCTCCGAAGCGCGGTCAGGCGAAAATTACGCGATTCGCCGTCAGCGCGCGCAACTACGAATGTCTGGGCAGCGCAGGATACTCTTCACGCCGGCGGTTGCAACGCAGCATTCAGGGCCGGCGACGCGCGTTCGGGCCGTTCCTACTCCTTGTTCCGCTTGGCTGTAAATGCCTCGCCGAGTCCGGCAAAGGGCGAGGCCGGCGCGGCGCGTCCATAGGCCTCGGCGAGCGAGGGCGCGCCGTCCTTGCGCGGATAGGCCGCCATTGCGAGAGCGAGCTGCTGGATGAGGATTTCGCCGAGATCGAGGCCTTCCGCCGGCAAGGGTTCGGGGGCGTCAAGGTCAAGGTCGAGCGTCGCCTCATCGGGCGTCTCGGCTTGTCCAAACCGTATATCGAAGGAGTCCGCGATCACCTCGTCCATGCTGTCGAGGCTGGCGACGCAAATGCGCGTCAGCGCCGCTTCGAGCGCGCCCTGAAGAGCGACGCCGTCGCTGAGGCGCCGGAGCGAGACGGTCCCGGCGAGCCGCTCGACGGAAGGAACGCCAAGACGCTTGGCGATCCCGGCGCGCGCTTCGGCGTCCGCTTCGAGTTCAATCCTGCGGGGCCTGACGGCGATCTCGTCGAGGCGGACGAGGTGGCTGAAGACGCCGGTCACGGCGCCTCGCGCGGCGCGTCGGCCGAAAGCGGGGAGGGAAAAGCGAGGATGCCGGCCTCGATGCGGCCCGCTTTCTGCCCATCGAGGCCGGCGCTTGCGCGCCGGACATAGGCTGAAAGCGCCGCCGCCTTTCCTGTCGTTCCGTTATAGACGTTTCGCAGCAGCGCCGCGTCAAGCGCCGCCGCCGCCGCCGTCGGCGCAAGCGCGGCCTCATAGGCGCCGATTCGGCCGTAAAAGGCCTCCGCCATCTTGCGGATCTTACGCGCCACGGAAAGGTCGCCGACGCCCATCTCGCGGAGCGCGCCGTCGAGATTGGCGAACATCGCGTCGAGGAGATGCTGCGACAGCCCTGCGGCGCTCCCGGCCGATTTCAGCCGCCTCAAGACCAGATAGACATGCAGCGCCAAAAGCTCGAAACGCCCGTCGACGCTGTCCTCGACGCCGAGATCGGTGTAAAAATCGGGCCGGCGCGCCTGTTCGACCGCCGCGGCGAAGAGCGCTTCGGCCGCGTCCCGCTGAGGGTCTTTTCTAAAGAGCGACAAAATCATAGGATAGGATGTGGGTCGCGCTCCGTTTCTTGAGTCGGATCTCGACCGCCGAAGTAATCCACGAACCCCTTGGGATCAAGCAATGGCGCGGTTTGGCGTAATATTCATGCTTCTTGCCGTGATCGGCCTTCAAGGCTGCGTCTCGGTGCGCTCCAATCACGGCTATATTCTTGAGCGCGGCGAGAGCGAGCTTGCCGCCGATATCGGGCTCGACACCAAGGAGAGCGTGCTGGCGAAATATGGCGAGCCCTCGATGATCGGCGCGTTCAACCCTAACGCCTGGTATTATATGACGAGCGCCGATCGCGCGCGCGCCTTCTTCCGGCCGAAAACGCAGTACCGGCAAATCGTCGCCTTTTATTTCGATGCGGACGGAACGGTCGAGAAAGTCGACAAGCTTTCGCTCGCCGACGGCATGAAGGTGGCGCATGTCTCGCGCACGACGCCGACCCGCGGCAAGGAGCTCGGCTTTTGGGAGCAGCTTCTCGGCAATGTCGGCCGCCTGCCGACGACCCCGACGGAGCAGGGGCCGCAATAGCGCAGCGCCACGCGGCGGACGACCGGCGTTCCAGGGCCCATCCTTCGTGACGCGGGCCTTCGGCCCGCTCCTCAGGATGAGGCCGTGCTTTGTTGCAGCCAGCACGAACCTGACCCTGCAATCGCGCCGCCGAAAACAAGGGACGAGGCCGTGCTTTGTTGCAGCCAGCACGAGCCTCATCCTGAGGAGGCGCGAAGCGCCGTCGCGAAGGATGGGCCGCGCAGGTCCGATTCGGATTTGTCGCCGCGCGCTCTAACCGGCGTTTGTATCGGCGTCCGCCTTTGTCGCTTTGCGGTCTTTCAGGATTTTTTGATAGGCGTGGTTGACCTTCTGCGCGGCGAGGATGGCGGCGCGCGAGACGAGTTCCTCCTCGCCGCCACCGCCCAGAACCTCCGCAAACTCGCCAAACTCATCCCACCGCGGGCGCCCGCCACGGCCTGAGGCGCCGCGGCCTCGTCGCGTTGCCGCTCACCGGCCGAGACAACCCCGGCCTTTTTCAACGAAGTCGGCGCAGCGCGGCCATCCCGTTTGACGCTCCTCGCGACCGCTCCTCATCGCGCGGCCGCCCGGCTGGCCGCGTTCATCTCTGGAGGAGCATCCAGGTCAGTTCCCTCGACCGCAGGGCGGCGCGTTAGCGACCGTCTGGTCGATCCACCGGACGTAGTGGGAGATCCGCACGTTGTAGGCGTCCTGCCCATGCACGCCGTAGCGGTAGCCAGAGAGGTCGCCGCGCCAGTCCCGCCAGGATGTGAGCCCCACCAGAAGCCACGCCCGCCCTCGCCGCACCGCAAGGGGCCCGCCGCTGTCGCCGCGGCCCTGGATTCCTTCCGTCGGCAGCGCGCCGGAGAACGGCGCATCGAAGCGGTAGACGATCCAGCGCGGCTCAGCCGCCGAGATCCGGTTGGTCGCCCGTCGCAGTTCGCCCCGATGCGGGGCGTCGGCCGGCTCACCGGCCAGGCCGGTACCGGTGGCTCCGCGGCCGATGATCTCCACGACCTGGCCGACTTCGTCGGCCCGCCTGTTGAGGCGGGCAGGCGTCACGCCTCGGACCGGCTGCGCCAAGCGGATGAGCGCGATATCAGTCAGGTCGCGAAGGACGGCGACCATTGGGGCGGCGTCCCCGGCGAATTCGAACACCGGCGGGCGCCATTGCGGGTGGGGCACGACCTCGGCCACATCGCGCGGGCGTCCGGCCACGGTGACCGAACGGATCGGGCCAGGTTGGCTCGCGACGGCGTGACCGGCCGTGACGACCCAGCAGGGCGCGACCAGCACCCCGTGTCCTTCGCCGGGGAGGTCGGCCAGTGGCGGGAAGTACGCCTCATCAATCCGATAGGCGCTATCCGGTCGATCGGGGCGAATGACGACTGCCCCTGCAGGCGCCGAAGCTCCCAGCGCGAGAACGGCTCCGGCGAGAACGAGACTATGGTGCGACATGCTCAGGTCGGTGACCTGTGATGATGTAACCCAGGCGGAGCAGGGGCCGCAATAGCGCAGCGCCACGCGGCGGACGACCGGCGTTCCAGGGCCCATCCTTCGTGACGCGGGCCTTCGGCCCGCTCCTCAGGATGAGGCCGTGCTTTGTTGCAGCCAGCACGA
>JBFXBB010000072.1:0-10824 GCA_050183685.1 Amphiplicatus sp. | reverse complement strand
GGCGAGCCGCGGGGGCGTGACGTTCTTGGGGATCGCGACGGACGGCGAGCGGTAGTAAGAGAACTCAGACAAGCCAACGCGGGAGAACGACCATGAGCAGGACAGCGATCGTCACCGGCGGCACGCGCGGCATCGGGCGCGCCATCGCTTTGACGCTGAAAGAAAAGGGGTGCGCCGTCGCGGCGACCTATGCCGGCAATGACGAGGCGGCCAAGGCGTTCAAGGAAGAGACGGGCGTTCCCGTCTTCAAATGGGACGCCGGCGACTATGACGCCTGCAAGGCGGGCGTCGCCGAGATCGAGAAGATGCAGGGGCCGACCGATATTCTCGTCAATAACGCCGGCATCACCCGCGACGCCTTCTTCCACAAGATGACGCCGGCTCAGTGGAGCGATGTGATGCGCGCCGATCTCGATTCTGTTTTCAACATGACGCATCAGGTCTTCCCCGGGATGCGCGAGCGCGGCTTTGGGCGCATCGTCAATATTTCCTCAGTGAACGGCCAGAAGGGCCAGATGGGCCAGACAAATTACTCGGCCGCAAAAGCTGGGATGATCGGTTTTACCCGCGCGCTCGCTCAGGAAGGCGCCTTCAAGGGCGTCACCGTAAACGCCGTCGCGCCGGGCTATATCGCGACCGAGATGGTCTCGGCGGTCGACGAGGCGGTGCTTCAGAAGATCCTCGCCCAGATCCCGGTCGGAAGGCTCGGCGAGGCCGAGGAAGTCGCGCGCTGCGTCGCCTTTCTCGCGGATGACGCGGCGGGTTTCATCACGGGCGCGGTCCTGTCGGCCAATGGCGGCCAGTATTTCGCCGCCTGACGGGAGAAATCGCCCCAAATTTCGCCCAATTGACCGGCTATTTACCGATTTTCGCGGATTTCTCCGCGGACGCTTCTTGTTGGATGGCCGGGATGGCGAACCGAATGCATCGACGCTTTTTTTCACCGCGCGCCGCGGGGGCGGCGCTCGCCCTGATCGCCGTCCCGGCTGTCGCCGAACCGGATCCTTTTTCCGCTCTTGTCGGCAAGCGCGCGGCGCGGCCTGAACGCATGGCTGACGCGGTCGACCGCTATGTGGTGTCGGCCGACGGGCGCGTCTTCTTGTTTCAGAGCCGGGACCTCAACGGCCGAATCAAATTCCTGTGCTATAAAGACGATCCGCGCCTGGACTGCGAAATCGATCCCGACGGCCCCGCCGAGGAAATCGTTGCGCTGACGGGGACGCGCGGATCCCGCGGCGATCTCATCTACAAGAATGCGGAGGGCGCGCCGCTTTTGAGGATCGGCGCCTATGGCGGCGCGACGGTCTTTTGGCCCGGCGACCCGTTCGGCCAGGCCGCCTCGAAATCCTATGGCGAGGGCGACAGTTTGAGCTTGACGGCGGCGGGACGCGGCGCCGCGCATCGGCGCGCGCAAAGCGCCGCGGCGCATTTGAGCGCCCTGACCGGCGAGCCGATGCAATTCGATATCGGCCCGCGCCGCCCGCCGGCGCTTCTTGCAAAAGCCGCTGAGGCGCGCGCCGCGCCCGCCGCCTTGCGCGCGGACGCGGCCCCGCTCGCCGACGAAGAGGAGGCCGCCGACGCGCCAGGCCCCGGGCGCGGGGATGCAACGGTTCTCGCCGACGCCGTCGCGCGGGTCGCCGCGGGCATGATGGCGGTCGCCGACGATCCGACAGGCGCGCGCATTCTCGGCGTGCGCGTCCGCTCGGTGAAATTCGAGCGGGGCGCCGCCGCCGGTCTTGCTCTCGACGGCGCGACGCTGGTCGTGACCTATGATCCTACGGGCGACATTGACGGCCGGCCGAGTTCGGCCGCCGTCGCCCAGTTCCTAGAAGAATCTCTTTAAAATCAGCAAGTTATTAAAATTTTGACGCCTAAAATCAGCCGCAATGGATGGGTAGGCTATTTTCATGCCGGCTCGCGCTTTCATAGCTATCGCCGCGGCGGCGGCGTCCTTGTCGGCGGCGACGTTCGCCGACGCGCAGTCGCTGAAATCCTTGCGCGTGCGCGAGGCCGAGGAGGGCGCGCTCGCGCGCGAGGTAGCCTATACAAACTCCGTATGCGGTTCAACCATGTCGTCGTCAATCGACTGGCGCACGGCGAATTGGCCTGAAGGAGAGAGTATTGTCGCCGCCTGCGACGGCGCGCTCGGCGCGCTTGAAGCCCAATGCCGAAGCGGCGCGAAGAAGAACGCCGCCTTGCTGACAAGCTTTACATGCGCCGGCGACAGCGCCGGTCCGAGCCTTTCCGGCGGCGACTTCCGCTACGGCGCGACGCCTGGCGAGAGTGGGTTTTCCGAGACGCAAGCGTTCCTCGCAGGCGCTCTCTAGGGCCGCAACCGGCTCTAGATTATACGGCGATCAATCCGAATCAGAGCCCCGCGGCCCATCCTTCGTGATGGCGCTTCGCGCCTCCTCAGGATGAGGCCGTGCTTTGTTGCAATATTGCACAGCCTCATCCTGAGGAGCGCCGAAGGCGCGTCACGAAGGATGGGCCGTGAGCGCGCCGATCGAGATTAATTGCTCGCCGCTCTAGCCTCGAAACATATCCTTCCGCTTACGAATTTTCGCAAAATGCGCGGCGTCGCCGGCGCGTAAAAACGGGTTGGTCGCGCGCTCCGCGGCGACGTCGGTCGGCACGGTCGGGCGTCCCGCCGCGCGCAGGCGGTCGATCTCAGCAGCGCGGCGCGCGAGCGCCTCATTGCCGGCCTCGACGGTGAGCGCAAAGCGCGCATTCGTCTGCGTATATTCATGGGCGCAATAGAGCTTCGTTTCAGCCGGCAGCGCCGCGATTTTGGAGAGAGAGGACCACATTTGCTCGGGCGTTCCCTCGAAAAGCCGCCCGCAGCCGAGCGCGAAAATGGTGTCGCCGACGAACGCGGCTTTGTCCTCCGCGAAATAATAGATGATTTGGCCGAGCGTATGGCCCGGCGTGTCGCGCACTACGGCGCGCGTCTCGCCGAGCCTGACGACGTCGCCCTCGCCGACCGCCTCATCGAGCCCGGGAATCTTCGCCGCCTCGCCTTTTGGGCCGATGATGCGGCAGCCCCATTTGTCTTTCAGCGCGAGATTGCCGCCGGCGTGATCGGGATGCCAATGCGTGTTGAGGACGAGATCAAGCCGCCAGCCCGCGCGGCGGAGCTCGGCGTTGATCGCATCGGGGTCCGGCGTGTCGATCGTCGCGGTCCCGCCGGTCGCGCGATCGCGCGCAAGGAAGCCGTAATTGTCAGACAGGCAGGGAAATTGGCGGATTTCGATCATTTTCGGGACTAGAGGATTAGGGATTTCAGACTAGCATTAAATCAACGCATTCTTCCTATCTCCAGTCCCGAATCCCGAAAATGCGCACCGACATTCTCGATCTTCATGAATTCTACGACACGCCGCTCGGACGGGCGGCGCGGGGCTTCATGGCGCGCCGTCTCGAAGAGGTTTGGGGCGAGGCGAGGGGCCTGCGCGCGGCGGGCTTCGGCTACGCCAGTCCTTATCTTGACGCGTTCCCTGCGGCCGAGCGCGCGCTGGCGCTCGCGCCGGGCGGGCAAGGCGTGATCGCCTGGCCGCAAGGCGCGAAGAATCGCGCCGGGCTCGTAGAGGAAGACCGTTGGCCGCTCCCCGACGCGTCCATCGATCGTCTGCTTATCGTTCATGGTCTTGAGGAAGCCTCCGATCCGCGCCGGCTGATGCGCGAAGCATGGCGCGTCCTCGCGCCGGACGGCCGGCTTGTCGTCATTGTCGCGCATCGGCGCGGCCTCTGGTCGGTCATCGACACGACGCCCTTCGCCGCCGGTCGGCCCTATTCGAAGCGGCAGCTTTTCCAGCTTCTCGAAGGCGCGATGCTGAAGCCGCTTTCTTTTTCCGGCGCGCTTTATTTTCCGCCTTTCGGCGCGCGCTTCCTTTTGCGGGCCGCCGCCGCCTGGGAGCGCGCCGGCGCGAAAGCCTGGTCGGGGCTCGGCGGCGTGCTGATGGTCGAGGCGCGAAAGGAAATGCTCGCGCCGATCGTCCATGCGCAGCGCGCGCGGCTTAAGGCCTTTCGGCCGGCGGCCCGGCCGGCCGCCGCCTCGCCGCGCGCTTGATGCGGCGCGGATCGCCCGGCTATACCCCCTCTTCCGATTGAAAGGCCAAGGCCATGACCACGCCGACCCCGAGGCCCGGCATTCTTGACATCGAGCCCTATGTTCCCGGCGCCGCCTCGGCGCCCGGCGCGGCGAAGGTCTACAAGCTCGCCTCGAATGAATCGGCGCTCGGCGCGCCGCCGGGCGCCGTCGAGGCCGCGAAGAAAGCCGCCGAGAGTCTCTACCGCTACCCGGACGGATCGGCGGCGGCCCTGCGCGAAAAGCTCGGCGAGGTCCACGCTCTCGATCCGAAGCGCATCGTCTGCGGCGCGGGGTCTGACGAGATCTTGCAGCTCCTCTGCCGGGCTTATGTCGGTGCGGGCGACAATGTCATTCAGACGGAATTCGGCTTCCTCATTTACGCGATTGCAACGCAAGCCTGCGGCGGCGAGATCCGCTTCGCGAAAGAAAAGAATCTCGCCGCCGATGTCGACGCGATCCTTGAACTCGCTGATGCGAAAACGCGGATCGTCTTTCTCGCCAATCCGAACAATCCGACCGGAACCTATATCCCGGAAGCGAGTTTGCGCCGGCTTCGCGACGGGCTGCGCGACGACATTCTTCTTGTCCTCGACGCCGCCTACGCCGAATTCGTGGAGGCGCCGGACTATGAGGCCGGCGCGGCGTTCGTCGACAGCTTCGACAATGTCGTCATGACGCGCACCTTTTCGAAAATATACGGGCTGGCGAGCCTGCGTCTCGGCTGGGGCTATTGTCCAGCGGCGATCGCCGATATTCTCAATCGGATCCGCGGACCGTTCAACGTGACGGGAACGGCGCTCGCGGCCGGCGTCGCCGCGCTCGATGATCAGGATTTCGTCGCAAGGAACCGCGCGCATAACCGCGCCGAGCGCGATTTCCTCGCCCAGCGGCTCGGCGGCATGGGACTGGAATTCATCCCGAGCGCGGCCAATTTCATCCTCGTTAAATTTCCCGACGAGACGGGGCGCCGCGCCGCCGATATCGACGCCTTTTTGCGCCGAGGCGGGGTCATTGTCCGCGACATGACGGCCTACAGGCTTGGCGACTATCTGCGCGTTTCAGTCGGCTCCCATGAAGCGAACCGGCGCCTCGTCGCGCTTCTTTCCGAGAAATTTCCGTCATGACAGAAGCCCTGCATTTCGACCGCGCCGCGATTATCGGAATCGGCCTTATCGGTTCGTCAATGGCGCATGCGATCCGTGAGGCGCGCCTTGCCGGAAAAATCGTCGGATTTGACCTCGACGCGGGCGTGCGCGCGCGCGCGGTGACGATCGGCGTCGTCGACGAGGCCGCGGAGCGCTTCGCCGATGCGGTCAAAGGGGCGGGGCTCGTCATCCTGTCGGCGCCGGTCGGCCAGGCGCGCGCGCTTTGCGCCGAGGTCAATGCGCATGTCGCGCCGGGAACGCTCGTCATCGATGTCGGCGGCGTCAAGGAGGCCGTTGTCGAAGCGGCGAGCGCGGTGAAAGAGGCGGTTCATTTCGTTCCCTGCCATCCGGTCGCGGGCACGGAGCAGTCGGGGCCGGAGGCGGGGTTTGCGGGCCTTTTCAAAGGGCGCTGGTCGATCGTGACGCCCTTGCCGAGGACGGACGCGCCTTATCTCGCCGCGGTTGAGCGCGCTGCGGCGCTCTGGCGCGCGATCGGCGCCGATGTCGAGATCATGGACGCGGCTCATCACGATCTCGCCCTTGCGGTGACGAGCCATCTGCCGCATTTGATCGCCTTCACGCTGGTCTGCGCCGCCGACGATGTCGAGACCGTCGCCGAGGCCGAAATCGTCAAATATTCCGCGGGCGGCTTTCGCGACTTCACGCGCATCGCCGCGTCGGATCCCGTGATGTGGCGCGACATCTTTCTCAACAACAAGGAGGCGGTGCTCGAAGTCCTTGGCCGCTTTACCGAAGAACTCGCGCTGTTGCAGCGCGCCATCCGTTGGGGCGACGGCGAGACGCTGACGAAGGCTTTTACGCGCGGAAGGGCCTTGCGGCGCGCAATCCTCGCGGCGGGCCAAGAGCAGGACGTTCCGAATTTCGGAAGGGATGGTCGCGCGGCGCAGAAATCAGAAGGCTGATCTTTCCGATTTTCGACTTCTGATTTCTGACTTCTGATTTCCGATCACGCGGGCTCCTCGTCGAGCTTGACCTTATGTCCCCACAGATGATGGATGTGCCATAGGACGTCTTCTTTTGTCTTGGGGTCGAGCGTGCGTCCCGCATGGACGGCGTGCTTCAAGGTCAGCATCCGGTCGCCTTCGAGATCGGCGGAAACGACCTGGATGTTCGGCTCGTGCATGCCGAGGTCGTACATGGCCGCGAGCCGCTGACGGACGTCGCGAAAGCCCTCCTCATTGTGGATGGCGGAAATTTCGACATGCAGCTCGTCGGCGTCGTCATGGAGCGCAAAGAGGCGGAATTTTCGCATCATGGCCGGCGACAGGAATTGTAGAATGAAGCTTTCGTCGCGGTAATTCGCCCAGGCGTTTTTAAGGACGCCGCGCCAGTCCGGATCGCCGGCGATGTCCGGAAACCAGGCGCGGTCCTCCTCGCTCGGCGTTTCGCATATGCGGCGGATGTCCCCCATCATCGCAAAGCCGAGCGCATAAGGATTGATTCCGGAATAACGCGGATCGTCGAATTCCGGCTGGAAGACGACGGAGGAATGCGAGTGAAGGAACTCCATCGCCGCGCCTTCGCTGATCGCGCCGCGTTCGAAAAGGCCGTTCATGATGTAGTGATGGACGAAGCTCGCGCAGCCCTCATTCATCACCTTGGTCTGTTTTTGCGGATAGAAATACTGGCCGATCTGGCGGACGATGCGTACGAGCTCGCGCTGCCAGGGCCTCAAGACCGGGCTCGCCTTCTCGATGAAATAAAGCAGGTTCTCCTCGGGCAGCTTGATGTCCTTGACCTCCTGCTGGCGCTCTTCGGCTTCGGTTTCGTCTTCCTCCGTATTCGGAAGAGTACGCCAGAGGTCGTTGAAGGTCTTTTGCTCATGCTCGGCGCGGGCGGCGAGCTTGGCGAGCTTGTCGGCTTCCGAAAGCCGCGGCGGGCGATTATAGCGGAAGACGCCCTGATCCATCAGCGCATGGGCCGAGTCGAGGATTTTCTCGACCTCGTCGAAGCCGTATTCGTCCTCGCATTTCGCGATATATTTTTTGGCGAAGTCGAGATAGGAGAGAATGCCCTCCGCGTCGGTCCATTGCCGGAAGAGATAATTGTTTTTGAAAAAGTGATTGTGGCCGAAGCAGGCATGCGCCATGACGAGCGCCTGCATCGTCATCGTGTTCTCCTCCATCAGATAGGAGATGCAGGGGCTCGAATTGATGACGATTTCATAGGCAAGGCCCGTATAGCCCTTCTGATAGAGGATCTGGTCGCGCGCGAAATGCTTGCCGAAGGACCAGTGCCGATACATCAGCGGCATGCCGTGGCTTGAATAGGCGTCGAGCATCTGCTCGGAGGAAATGATCTCGATCTGGTTCGGATAGACGTCGAGCCCAAGATCTTTCAACGCGATCTCCTCAATGGCGTTGTAAGTCGCCTTGAGGCGCGCGAAATCCCAGTCATTGTCGGCGTAGAGAAGGGGGGATTTTTCGGCCGCGATGCTCACGCCGCCTCCTTGGCGTCTTTCGCGAAGAGCTCGCGGAAGACGGGGAAGATGTCCTGGGGCCGCGCGATGCGGGTCTGCGCGAAATTCGGCCATTTCGGCGCGAAGCCCCGATAGGCGCGCCAGAGTTCGGCCCCGGAATCGGCGTCGGAAAAGACTTCGAGCTCGCGCTCGTCGAGGATCTCGATATAAGCGTAATATTGCGAAATCGGCATCACGTCCTCGTCGAGGATTTCGACGCATCGTTGCGCGTCGCCGGACTGCGTGAAGCCGTCGGACGCCTGCGCCACATAGATGTTCCATTCGCTCGCCGGAAAGCGCTCCTTTTGCACTTCCAGCATTTTTTCGAGCGCGGTCGACACGACCGTCCCGCCCGATTGGCGCGAATAGAAGAAGGTCTCCTCGTCGACTTCCTCGGCGTGGTGGGTGTGACGGATGAAGACGACCTCGACGCGCTCATAGCGGCGCTTGAGAAAGAGATAGAGGAGCATGTAGAAACGCTTGGCGAGATCCTTCTCGCGCTCGCCCATCGAGCCTGAAACGTCCATCAGGCAAAACATGACGGCGGCGGTCGTCTCGACCGGCTTTTGCTGGAACGCGTTGTAGCGCACGTCCAAGGGGTCGATGAAGGGCGCCCAGCGTCGGCGGCGCTCCATCTCGGCGAGCTTTGCAAGCAGGACCTTCTTCTCGGCGATCTCGGCGTCGCTCGGTTCGTGAATGCGTTCGAGTTCGAAGAGGCGCGCTTTCAATTCGTTCATCTCGCGGGTCGACGGACGCCGGAGAGCAAGGCGCCGGCCATGCGCGTTCCGCATGGTCCTGATGAGATTGATATTGGTCGGCGCGCCGGCGACGGTGAAGCCGGCGCGCCGCAACTCGGTCGCCTTGAGCTCTTTGAGCGAGCGCTTGACGAGATTGGGGAGCTCCAGATCCTCGAAGAAAATATCGAGGAATTCCTCCTGCGTCAGGGTGAATTGGAAGGAGTCCTCGCTGTCGCCCGAATCCGAGGCGTCCTTGCCCTTGCCTTTGCCCGCGCCTTTGGGCGGTTTTTTGATTCTGTCGCCGGGGGTGAATTCCTTGTTGCCCGGATGAACGACGTCGCGCTCGCCGGCCTCGGGGTTCAAGCGAAAGCGCGGCTCGGCTGTCGATTTCGACGGGATCGAGATTTTCTCGCCCTTTTCGAGATCGGCGACGGACCGCTCGCGGAGCGACTTCTGCACCGCCTCCTTGATCTGCGCGCGCGCTCTTTTCAGGAAGCGTTGGCGATTGCCGAGCGACTTCCCCTTCGGGTTCTTGCGGCGATCGATGAAGTGGAAATGGTTCATTCGGAATCCAGAAATCAGAAGTCGGAAATCACGAGGTCTGCGGTGGTTAGCATATCACAACTCTTCCGACTTCCGGTTTCTGACTTCCGATTTCTGAGTGAATAAAGCCGGTTAACCGGCTTTATTCACTCTCATATACCATTCGACCAGCCGGCGAACCTGCCGCGGCGTGTAGCCCCGGTCGACCATGCGGCCGACGAAATTCTCGTGCTTTTTCTCGGTGTCCGAATCTTTCTTGGAATCGAACGAGATGACAGGCAGAAGATCCTCGACCTGGCTGAACATCCGCTTTTCGATGACGTTCCGGAGTTTTTCATAGGACGTCCATGCGGGGTTCTTGCCGGCGTTTGCGGCGCGGGCCCTGAGCGCGAATTTGACGACCTCGTTCCTGAAGTCCTTCGGATTGGCGATGCCGGCTGGCTTTTCGATCTTCGAAAGCTCGGCGTCCAAGGTTGCGCGGTCGAGAAGCTGGCCCGTATCCGGGTCCTTGAAGTCCTGATCCTCGATCCAGGCGTCGGCATAGGCGATATAGCGGTCGAAGAGATTTTGGCCGTATTCGCCATAGCTTTCGAGATAGGCCTTCTGGATCTCCTTGCCGATGAACTCGGCATAGCGCTGCGACAGATATTCCTTGATGAATTCGAGATATTTCTTCTCGATTTCTTCCGGATACTGTTCGCGCTTGATTGCATGTTCGAGGATATACATGAGGTGGACAGGATCGGCCGCCACTTCATCCGTGTCGAAATTAAAGGTTTCGGAGAGCACCTTATAGGCGAAGCGCGTCGAGACGCCGTCCATGCCTTCGTCGATGCCGGCGGCGTCGCGATATTCTTGATGCGACTTCGCTTTCGGGTCTGTGTCTTTCAGCTTTTCGCCGTCATAAACGCGCAGCTTCGAAAAAAGGTTCGAGTTCTCGTGCTCCTTCAGGCGCGTCAGCACCGAGAAGCGCGCGAGCAGGTCGAGCGTTTCGGGCGCACAGGGCGCGTCCGAAAGATCCGAGTTGGAAACAAGTTTTTCATAGATGTGCCGCTCCTCGGTGACGCGCAGGCAATAGGGAACCTTGATCACGCAGATGCGGTCGAGAAACGCCTCATTGTGCTTGTTATTGCGGAAAAGCTGCCATTCGGCCTCGTTCGAATGGGCGAGGATGATCCCCTGATAGGGGATGGGGCCGAGGGATTCGGTGCCGACATAATTGCCTTCCTGCGTCGCCGTCAGCAGCGGATGCAGAACTTTAATCGGCGCCTTGAACATCTCGACGAATTCAAGAAGCCCCTGATTTGAACGGCACAACCCGCCCGAATAGGAATAAGCGTCCGAGTCGTCCTGGCTGAAATGTTCAAGTTTCCTGATGTCGACCTTGCCGACAAGCGCGGAAATATCCTGGTTGTTCTCGTCGCCGGGCTCCGTCTTGCAGACCGCGATCTGGCGGAGTTTCGAGGGATAAAGACGAACGACCTCGAATTTCGAGATGTCGCCGCTGAACTCGTCGAGGCGCTTGACCGCCCAGGGGCTCATAATGCCGGAAAGGCGGCGCTTCTCGACGCCGTATTTATCTTCGAGCAGCGATTGCAGCTCTTCGGATTGGAAAAGGCCGAGCGGGCTTTCGAAGACAGGCGAGATTTCATGGCCGGCCTTCAGCACGTAAATCGGATTTTTCTCCATCAATTCCTTCAGCCGCTCGGCGAGCGAGGATTTGCCGCCCCCGACCGGGCGGTGGAGATAGAGGTTCTGGCGCTTTTCTTCGAGGCCCTGGGCCGCGTGGCGGAAATAGGAGACGATCCGCTCGAGCGTGTCCTCCATGCC
>JBFXBB010000071.1:0-10917 GCA_050183685.1 Amphiplicatus sp. | reverse complement strand
GTCTATTCGCTCGCCAAGGGCGGCGCCTTCGCCAAGGCCAATTCGAACAGATTGATGCGCTTGCGCGTCATGGCGCAGGCCGTGACGATCGGGCTGATGCTGCTCTTCCTGCTGCTTGTCGGGCGCGGGCCCGGCTAAGGCGGGATGCGTTTCGGTTTGATCGAAAGCGGCCGTCCCTCGCCCGCCCCCTGGATCCTGAATGATCGCTTCCGCGATCGATGACGGGGTATTGGGGGAGCCGGCTCATTCTGCTAGGCCGCATTGAAACGCCCGGGACCCGCCGCTAAGGTCCGCCGCGATTCGCGCCATCCCCCCTGTCTCCCCGCAGGAGCCCTTCGATGAAAGTCCTCGTCCCCGTCAAACGCGTCATCGACTATAATGTGAAGGTCCGGGTGAAATCCGACGGGACCGGCGTCGATCTCGCCAATGTCAAAATGTCGATGAACCCCTTTGACGAGATCGCCGTCGAAGAGGCGATCCGGCTCAAAGAGGCGGGCGCGGCGAGCGAAATCCTCGCCGTCTCGATCGGGCCGGAAAAAGCGCAGGACCAGATCCGCCAGGCGCTCGCGATGGGCGCCGATCGCGGGCTTCTCATCAAAACCGACGCCGAGGTCGAACCGCTCGCGGTCGCAAAGCTCCTCAAGGCCGTCGCCGAAGAAGAAAAGCCAATGCTCATTATTCTCGGCAAACAGGCGATCGACGATGATTCAAACCAGACGGGCCAGATGCTCGCCGCGCTTCTCGGCTGGCCGCAAGGCACCTTCGCCTCGAAGCTCGAACCGGGCGGGGAAACGCTCGCTGTCACGCGCGAGATCGATGGCGGGCTGCAAACCGTCGCGCTGAAACTGCCCGCGGTCGTGACGACGGATTTGCGTCTCAACGAACCGCGCTACGCCTCGCTGCCGAACATCATGAAGGCGAAGAAGAAGCCGCTCGACGTGAAAGACCCCTCCGCCTATGGCGTCGACATCGCGCCGCGCCTTGCCGTCGTCAAAGTCGCCGAGCCCGGCAAACGCGAGGCCGGCGTGAAGGTCGGCTCGGTCGCCGAGCTGGTCGACAAACTCAAAAACGAAGCGGGAGTGCTCTGATGGCCGTCCTCGTCATCGCCGACCACCATAATGACGCGCTTTCCGACGCCACGCACAAGACCGTCACGGCCGCGGCGAAAATCGGCGGCGAGATCGACATCCTCGTCGCCGGCGCGCATTGCAAAAGCGTCGCCGATGCCGCCGCAAAGATCGTCGGCGTGCGGAAAGTCATCCATGTCGACGACCCGCTCTACGAACACCGGCTCGCCGAGCCTCTCGCCGCCTTGATCGTCTCGCTCGCGGACGGCTATGACGCCATTCTCAAGGCCGCCTCGACGACGGGCAAGAATGTGATGCCGCGCGTCGCCGCCTTGCTCGATGTGATGCAGATTTCCGAAATCGTCGAGGTCGTCGCGCCCGACACGTTCGTCCGCCCGATCTATGCCGGCAATGCGCTGCTGACGGTGAAGTCCGCCGACAAGAAGAAAGTCGTCACCGTGCGCGCGACGGCGTTCAAGGCGGCCGAGGAAGACGGCGCGGCGCCGGTCGAAACGCATGGGGCGGGCGAAGATCCGGGTCTTTCCTCCTTCGTGAAGGAGGAGCTGACGAAATCCGAACGGCCCGAACTCACGGCGGCGAAGATCGTCATCTCCGGCGGGCGCGCGCTCGGCTCTTACGAAAATTTCGAGAAATATATTTTCCCCGTCGCGGACAAGCTCGGCGCCGCGGTCGGCGCCTCGCGCGCGGCGGTCGATGCGGGCTATGTGCCGAATGACTATCAGGTCGGCCAGACCGGCAAGGTCGTCGCGCCCGAGCTCTATATGGCCGTCGGCATTTCCGGCGCGATCCAGCATCTCGCCGGCATGAAGGATTCGAAGGTCATCGTCGCGATCAACAAGGATGAAGAGGCCCCCATCTTCCAGATCGCCGATTACGGCCTTGTCGGCGATTTGTTTAAGATCCTCCCCGAACTCAACGACGCGCTCAGCTAGCGACGGCGCCCTCGCCCGGAATTTGCGCCGCAAATTCCGACCTCTCCCAACGGGAGAGGTGTTGCGCCGTCATCGCCGCAGCGCGGTCTTCCCCTCTCCCGTCGGGAGAGGTCGCCCGGCGTAGCCCGAAGGGCGAAGCGGGGCGGGTGAGCACCCGCCGCTTGCGCCGAGTCCGGCAAATCCGCCCCTTTCTTCACAGAATATTTGCTGCACTGCGGCAAAATAGTGTATCATTTTTTTGACATGGCGGGGCGCGAGGCGGAAGGATGAGCAAAATCAAGACGATCGGAATTGTCGGCGCGGGCCAGATGGGCGCCGGGATTGCGCATGTCTTCGCGCTTGCGGGCTATCAAGTGCGCCTCAACGATGTCGATCCCGACCGCGTCACCGCGGCCCTGCGGACAATCGAAAAAAATCTCGCCCGCCAGGTCGCAAAAAACGCCGTCGCCGAGGCGGAGGCGGCGCGCGCGCGCGCGGCGATCGTCCCCGCCAAGGACCTCGCGGCGCTCGCCGATTGCGATCTCGTTATCGAGTCGGCGATCGAGAATCAGGAAATCAAGAAGAAGATCTTCGGCGAGCTCGGCGCGGTTCTAAAGAGCGGCGCGATCATGGCGACCAACACCTCCTCGATCTCGATCACGGGATTGGCCGCCGCGAGCGACAGGCCGGAGCGCTTCATCGGCCTGCATTTCATGAATCCCGCGCCGCTGATGCAGCTCGTCGAAGTGATCCGCGGCATCGCGACCTCGAAAGAAACATTCGAGACCGCCAAGCAGGTCGTCCAGAGCCTCGGCAAGACAATCGCCGTCTCGGAAGACTTTCCGGCCTTCATCGTCAATCGCGTGCTGATGCCGATGATCAATGAAGCGATCTACACGCTCTATGAAGGCGTCGGCACGGTCGAAGCGATCGACACCGGCCTGAAGCTCGGGGCCAACCATCCGATGGGCCCTCTCGAACTCGCCGATTTCATCGGCCTCGACACCTGTCTTGCGATCATGCAGGTGCTTTACGAGGGACTTGCCGATTCGAAATACCGGCCCTGCCCGCTTCTCGTGAAATATGTCGAAGCGGGCTGGCTCGGCCGCAAGGCCGGCCGCGGCTTTTATGACTATTCCGGCGAGAAGCCGCTGCCGACGCGATAGAACGCATTCCGAAAAGTGGAAGCCGGACTCCGAATCCGAGCCTTGCGGCTTTCCCTTGTTGCAACACCACGGGCCTCATCATGAGGAGGCGCGACGCGCCGTCGCGAAGGATGGGCCGCAAGGCCCCGTCGAGATTACTCGTCGCGCGCCCTCACGCGGGCTCAGTTTGAGCGCGCCGCGGCGCCGGAACGCGCCGCATCCCTATTGCGGCGGCGCCGGCTCTTCGCCAGCCGCTTCTTCCGCCGCATCTTCGCTGGCTTCCGGCGCTTCGTCTTCATCCGGCGTCGATCGCGCCGGCGCTCTGTCAGTGCGCGCGCAGCCCTTGCCGGTCTGCGGGCGCGGATCTTCCGTCGTTTCGAGCTGCTTGATTTGCGCAAATAAGGGCTCGCATTCCGCGCCGCCGCCCTGAAGCCGGCAAACCTGCGCCGCCGTCCTGACGCGCTCGATATCGGAGCGGCGCGCCTCCTGGCGCTGTTCCCATTCGAGAAGATCCTGCGCGTCCTCCGTCGAATTGATCGCGTCGACATAGGCGACCCACTGACTGGCCTGCCGCGATGCGTTCGAATAGTTGCGCGCGCGAACAAAGGCCTCGCGGGCGCGGCAGCGCACGGCGCGATCGCCCGGGCCCGCCTGGCTGAAGATCGACGTGCCCAGAAGCATCCAGCAATCGCCGGTCTTCGTCGCATTCATGCCGCCTTTGTTGAGCGCAGAGCGCAGCGCGCGCTCCGCGGCGGTATATTGCTCGTCGGCGAGCAGAACCTGGCCGAGACGATAGGAAAGCTCGCCGTCGTCCGACGCGCGCGAGGCTTCCTGGAGCACGGGGATCGCGCGCTTATGTTCGCGCGCCTGGCTCCAGAGCTGCGAGAGCAGGGTCAAATTCTTGACCGTGCGCTTGACCGTGCCGGCTTCCATTTCGCGCTGCATGAGCTTTGCGCCGCGATAGGGATTGTCATAGAAGGAGAAATACTGAACCAGCGTCAGGATTTCGGCTTCGCTTTGCAGCAAGCCGGCGCGATAGGCGACTTCGAGCACGGCGAAGGCGTCGCTGTCGCGGCCCATCTGATTATAAAGGCCGGAAAGCTGCGTCCAATAGCTGCGCTCCTGCGGCCAGAAATTGACCATCTTCTCAAGCAAGGCCCCGCGCTTGTTGCGCTCGCCGAGTTCCGAATAGAGAAGATTGACGAGATCGTAATAACTCTTTTTCGGCTCGGTGATGCAATTCAGCGCCTGCTCGCCGGGCGTCAGCGCGGCGCGGTAATTCGCCGGCGTGATCTGAGTGTAGGCCGCGGCGAGAAGATAATAGGCGTTGCAATCGACCTTTTGGCCCGCGGCCTGCGCCTGGCGAATCCACTCCTGCAATCCGCGGATCGCGGCCTGATAGTCGCCGAGCTGGAAATAAAGCTGCGCGATGTAATAGCGCAACTGATTGTTGCGCTCCGGCGGCAGCGAGTTGAGCGCGAGCGCGGCCTCAAAGTCCTTCAGCGCGCCGCGATAATCCTCAAGACCCGCCTTGACCGATCCTCTGAGCTCCAGCGTCGTCGCCTTGTCGAACGGCTTCATCCTGTCGCCGCGCTCGGCCATGAGCTTGTTCAGCCCGGCGAGCGCCGGCTGGGACTGATCGTTCTGCATCAGCTCGAAGATTTCTTGCAGAGATTTCGCGACGGCGGGATCAAGGGTCTGCGCCGGCGCTCTTTGGCGTTGCTCGCCCTCGCTCTCCTGCGCATAAGCGGGGGAAAGGAGCGCCGGCGCCGCGGCGAAAAGCGCGCCAAAGACAAGCGCTTTCGCAAACCACGAAATGAGAATGCCCGCCGATGCCGTTCGTCTATTTTTCATGTCGTCGTCCTGACCCGCTCACACCAGACGAAGTCTCGCCACGAATTCGAGTTGATTTGCTGGCGGAGCATTATTCCCCTTCCAGCTGGAAGACCACCGACGTCTGCACGCCGCGCCGCCATTGCGGCTCGTTGTCGACAATTTTCGGTTGATATTTCCAGCGCTCGACCGAGCGCGTCGCCTCGCGGTTGAAACAGCTATTCGTCGAATCGACGACCCTGACATTCGTCGTCGTCCCGTCCGGCGTCACGTCGAATTCGACAAGAACGCGTTCCTCCGCTCCGGCCCGCGACTGACAGCGCTCGGGATATTGCGGCGGGATGCGCACCAGCGGCTGCGCGTCGCGGTCCGGATTAAAGCCGGTGCCGATGCTGAGATTGACGTCGAGCGACGGGATCGCGGCGCGCACGCCGCCAAGCGCCGGCCGGTTCGACGGGTCGTTCGTCGCGGGCGGCGGCGGCGGCGGCGTATCAAGCGTCGGCCGCTTGAATTCACGATTGCTCACAATATCCGATTCATGGAGTTGTGCGGTGACGTCGATCTTGACCGCGCTCTTTTCTTCCTCCAGCCGGAGATCGCCCTTGATGAGGGCCGCCATGAGAAGGAACAGCACCGCCGTGACGACGACGGCGCCCGGAATGCCGACGATGATGCGTCCAAGCGAACCAGCCGAGCCCATGCGAGGTCCTCCTATGCGTCGACTGTCGACACGGCGATGTCGGTCACGCCGGCGTCACGGATTTGATTGACGACCTCGACAAGAAACCGCGACTTCGCCTTGGCGTCGATTTGCAAAACCGCGGTGCCTTTCGGATTTTCGCGCCGCAATTGCTCGACCGCGCCGCGCACTTCTTCGAGCGTCACCTCTTCCTTGTTGATCCAGATTTCGTCGTCGGCGGTGACCGCGACGAGGATCGAAGCGAGCTTTTGCTTCTCCGCCGTCATCGCCTCGGGCCGGTTGATCTCCACGCCCGGCTCTTTGACGAAGGTCGAGGTGACGATGAAGAAAATGAGCATGATGAAAACGATGTCGAGAAGCGGCGTCACATTGACGTCGTCTTCGCCGCCGCTTTCCGCTTGAATTCTGCTTCGCGCCATGACCTTTTACCAATATTTTCCGTATACTGCTTTTCTGCGCCGGCCGCTTCGCGCCGGCCCGTCCCTCAATCCTCCTGGAGCGCGATCGTCACCACCGGCGCCTTGCCGGCGCGCGCCTGGTCCATGACCGTGACTGCGACCCCCGCTTCGGACTCCGGCGCGGCGCTCACAAGAACGACGCCGCTCGGCTCGCGCGCGGTGAACTCCTCGACGACCGGCTTCACCGAATAGGGATCGATGAGGCGGATATTGTTGACGCGCACAAAACCGTCTTTCTGTACGGACAGAAGGAGCGCCGGCGGCGGACGCGTATCCTCCTTGTCCTCGCTATTGTCCGGCGTCCTCGCCGCTATCCCCTGCTCCTTGGTGAAAGTCGCCGTCACGATGAAGAAGATCAGCATGATGAAGACGATATCGAGGAGCGGCGTGACATTGACGTCCGCGGCTTCGGCCTGATGTGACGCTTTTTTCCGCATCGCTCTACTCGATCACCAGCTTGTCGGCGATTTCATTCGTCGCCTTCGCCGCGCCGCGTTCAAAGGCGTTGATGAAAATCAACCCGGAAAGGGAGGCGACGAGGCCGGACATGGTCGGGATCGTCGCTTTCGAGATGCCGGCGGCGAGCAGGCGCGCGTTCGAAGAGCCCGTCACCGCAAGAACATCGAACACTTCGACCATGCCCGTGACCGTGCCGAGAAGACCGAGAAGGGGCGTCACCGCGACGAGAGCCCGGATGATCCCATTGAAGCGCTCGACATCCTGTCGCGCCTCGGAGATCAGCCGGTCGCGGATCGCCAGCGCATACCAGGATCTGTGATCCGACCGCGCAGCCCACGCCCTGACGGCGCGCCTCTCGACGCTGTCCCGCGCCATCGTCCAGAACAACATCCTCTCGATGATCAGCGCCCACATGAAGAAAGTGACGCACATGATGACGATGAGAACATTGCCGCCAGACACCAGAAACGCCCGGAGCGCTTCATAGGCTGCGTTCGGATTGAAGATTTCGAGCATCGTCTCGAACTCCTTTACTTCCGTTCGCGCCCCCTCAGCGAGATCCGCCTTCGGCGTGCTCCGCGATGATGCCCGCCGCCTGCTCTTCAAGAATTTGCGTGACCCGACGCGACGCGCCGCTTGCAAAAGCGTGAAGGAGAAGCAGCGGAATCGCCGCGACAAGCCCGAGCACCGTCGTCACCAGCGCCTCGGAAATGCCCGACGCCATGATCTGCGGATCGCCCGTGCCGAAGAGCGTAATCGCCTGGAAGGTGTTGATCATCCCGATGACGGTGCCGAGCAGGCCGAGCAAGGGCGCAACGGCGGCGATGACCTTGACAAGGTTAAGGCCGCTTTCGAGCTTGGGCACCTCTTTCAGGATGGCGTCGTCGAGCTTCAGGGCGACCGTCTCGACATCGCTTGAGCGCGCGCTCTCATAAGCGAGCATGACGCGGCCGAGCGGATTCGCCTTCGACGGTTTTTTGCGGCGGACCTGCGCGTTCACCGCGCCCGCCGTCATGGTCAAGGTCAGCCATTTATAAATGCCAAGCGCCATTGCGAAGAGCGACACGATGATAATCGTGTAGCCGACATTGCGGCCCTGTTTGATCCGCTCAATGGTGGTCGGGCTTTCGACGATGAGGCCGAGCAGCGTGCCGAGCGAGGGATCGATGACGCCGCGCACGAAGCCCTCGCCTTTGGCGTTCTCGACCCGGCGCGCGGCGTCCGTCGCCGTGCCGGCGGGCTGGCGCGCAAGGAAGCCGAGCTGCCCGTTCTTATAGACGAGATATTTGCCGTTGGAGAAAGTGACGAAGGGCCCGATGCGCGTGACTTCCTGCTCCTGCGCCTTGCCGTTCGCACCGACGACATCGGCGTTGAAGGTGACGACTTTGGCTTGTTCGGTCACCTGCTGCAACAGGACGTCCCAAAGATAGACGAGCTGTTCTTCCGTCGGCAGCGTTTCGGTCTGCGCGATTTCACGCAGCTCCGATTCGCGGCCCGGGAACTGGGCGCTGATCTGCGAACTCTCGACCTGCTGAGCAAGGTCGCCGGCGGCCGACCGCGCCGCGCCGAAAAGCTCCTGGAACTCGCCCTGTTTGGTCGCAAGTTCGGCGGAGAGTTCTTCGATGCGTTTCTGATTGGCTTCCATGACGCCTTCGAGCCGGGTCGATTCCGCGCCCGCGGCGGCGACCTGCTGGCGCACCCGATTGAGCTCCGCCTGCTGATTGTTGCGCTCGGAGAGGAAGCGCTGTTCGCGCTGCTTGTTCTCTTCAGAGGAGGCGCGCCGCTCGGCGCGCACGGCCTGCAACACCTGGTCGAGGGTGAGCTGCGGCTTGGCGGCCGCGGCGGGCTGGGCGGGCGCGGCGGGCTGCTGCGCCGAAGCGCCGTTAAGATCGATGCTCAAGGCCGCGACGCCGGCGCAAAGAGAAAGACCTGCAAGTTTGACGAATTTCATGACTTGTTTCCTTCGCTATCGCCGTTGCGCTACTCGACCTTGACCGGCGGCTTGACCGGCACCGGCAGAAGATCGGGCGCCGTTTGCTCTTTCGCCATTCTGAACCCGAGCTTGATGTCGGGAAGATAGGACTTGTTGAGATTGGTCCAGCCGCCGGCCCCTTGGTCCCAGATCTTCAAAACGCTGTCGTCAGGCGTCTTGAAGACAAGCGCAATGCGGCCGACCCGCAAGAACTCGCCCGTCAACTCCACGCCATTGTCGTTGATCGAACCTTCGTAAAAGCCGATCGTGCGGCCGAGTTCGTTTTCGATCTGATAGGCTTCGACGATGAGCCGGTAGCGCTGCGCCGCCGACACTTCGGGATTTTCCATCGCGCTTTTGAGCCGTTGCACCCGCTCCGTGCGCGCGCCGAGATCGAAGGGCAAATCCGCGGCGACGAGCTGCTCCAGCGCGGCGAGCATGTCCTCCATCAGGGGAAGCATGGCGCGCTGCAAAACCCCGACATTTTCGATGTCGGCGGACAGGCGCGCGATCTGCCGGCTTTGCGCTTCGATATTGCGCTGAAGCGAGGCGTTGTAGCGGCGGGCCGCCTCAAGCTGCTTCAAATTCGCGCGATAATCATTGAGAAGCGCCGCAGTCTGATCATCGAGCTGGTCGATGCGCTGCTGCGACGCCTTCGCCTCATTCGCCGTGGCCTGACTTTCGTCGAGCGCCGACGAAAATTGCGCCTGCGCGGGCGCGCCTAAGATGGCGACCGCCGCCGCGACCGATCCAAAGATAGCTGCTCTTTTCATCATTGCCTCACCCAACGGTTTATCCAACGGCTTGTTTTCAGTGGCTGCTCATCCGGCTCCTCAGCCGAAACAGAAACGCCGCGCCGGAGCGTCAGCGATATTTCCCAAGCGTTTCGTCCGCCATGCGCAAGCATCCCCGCACAAGCATCCCCGCGCAACGAGCCATGCGCAACGAGCCATGCGCCGAACGCATCGAATAATGTCTGGACTGCACGCCCCAATCAATTGACCCCTTAGGCGGATGATTGAATGATCTACGCGCGAATTGCAACGATGAAGTGACGCATTTCCTCGCGCGCTTTCTTTTTTCGACCAAAAGCGCCTTATTAAATTCTTTTCCGCAGCCTGTACCCCTGAGGTCAAACCATACCGCGGGACGTTAATTTGTAACAGGCTCTCGGCGATGACGCAATACGCAACTGAGCCTTCCAGTTTTGCGGGAGCCAAGAGCGTTGCTTTACTTCCTGCGAAAGGCGGAGGACGCCTTCGGCCGATAACGCATTTTGGCGAAAAAAGTTCTGGCTGGGGCGCTAGGATTCGAACCTAGGATGGCGGGACCAAAACCCGCTGCCTTACCGCTTGGCTACGCCCCAAAGCATCAGATTTGGCGGAGGCGCCTCATATCGCTTAAAGCCTTCATGCGCAACGGTTCCACCCAAGACGGGCGCGCCCGCGCCGCCGCGCCGCCGATTGCAAATGGCGAAAGGCGGGTCTATAGGGCGCGCGCGCATCGGAGTGTAGCTCAGCCTGGTAGAGCACTGTCTTCGGGAGGCAGGGGCCGGGTGTTCGAATCACCCCACTCCGACCATCGTCCCTCGCATCCGACCTCCTGTCTCCTCGAATTGACGCCCGAATCAGCCCATGCTGAGCTGTTTCGTTAACCATTTTCCAAACTTTGTTCCCCTTTTTGCCGGAGCCTCGCGAAAGGCCCTGACGCCCATTTGCCGGGAGACTGAAAATGGCTGAAAAGGCAAGCTACATCCTCATCCGCCCGCTCGATAATGACGACGGCTTCGTCGCTTACGCCATCGGGCTCGACGGCTGCGTCGTCGAGGGGCGCACCGAGGAAGAAACGCTCGCCAATCTCAAGGCCGCGATCGCCGAATGGCGCCGGCCGGCGCCGCCGGCGAGAGCGCACGCCTAGCCCGCATTGCGCTTGGCCGGGAGCGCCGTAAAATACCGCCTATGCCCGCAAAGCTCCGACCGCTCACGAACAAGCTCTTCGTTTCGGCGCAAATCACCGAAGAAGACATCGCCGCGGCGAGGTCCGCCGGCGTCGCGCTGATCATCAACAACAGGCCCGAAGCCGAGGAGGTCGGCCAGCCGAAAGGCGCCGACATCGAAGCGGCCGCGCGCGCCGCGGGCCTCGATTACGTCGCCATCCCGATCCGCATGAACGCGATCGGCGAGAAGGAAGTCGACGCATTCGAAGCCGCGATCGGGCGCGCCGCGGGGCCTGTCCTCGCCTATTGCAAATCCGGAACCCGCTCGGCGGTTCTGACCGCGCTCGTCCGAGCCCGCGCGGGCGGCGCCGTCGATGAGATCCTCTCGGAGTCGCGGCGCCCGGGCGACCACCAC
>JBFXBB010000070.1:0-10919 GCA_050183685.1 Amphiplicatus sp. | reverse complement strand
GGTTGCAACCTTGCTTATTGCAACAAGGCACGGGCCTCATCCTGAGGAGCGGCCCTTAAGGGCCGCGTCACGAAGGATGGACCGCACGACGAGCGAGAGAACAGACTTGCCGAACCTTCCCGACATCAAAGACGCGCGCTATTTCCAGATCGCCGGCCAGGCGACGATCCTCGGCGTCGGGCTCGCGCTGCGCGAATTCGAGATCACGCCTTTGCAGATCGCCGCGATCGGCGCGACCTGCTTTCTCGCGCAATGGGCCGGAACCGCGCTCAACGCCATGCGTTTCGACTGGCGCAGCCCCCTGATCACGACCTTGTCGCTGTCGCTGCTGTTGCGCGCCGACGGCCTCCTGCCGCTTATGATCGCAGCGGCGATCGCGATCGGCTCGAAATTCGCGCTTCGGCTTAACAACAAGCACATTTTCAATCCGGCGAATGCGGGGATCGTCGCAATGCTCCTGACGACGGACGCCGCCTGGACGACGCCCGGACAATGGGGAACGGCGCTCTGGTTCGCGATTTTCATCGCGCTCGCGGGCGCGCTCGTGACCTATAAAGCAACGCGCCTCGACGTTCCGCTGATCTTTCTTGGCGCCTATGCGTTCCTGCTTTTCGCCCGCGCGCTCTGGCTCGGCGACCCGCTCGCAATCCCGCTGCTGCGCTTGCAGAACGGGGCGCTCATCCTCTTCGCCTTTTTCATGATCTCGGACCCGAAAACGACGCCCGACGGCAAGGCGCTGCGCGCGGCCTTCTCGGCCGGCGCGGCGCTCATCGCCTATGTCCTCACTTTCCACTTCTACGTGACGGACGGGCTTTTCTACGCGCTCGCGATGATGTGCCTCATCCGGCCGCTGATCGAACTCTTCGACATCGCGCCGCGCTATCAATGGGGCGACAGACCCAGGCGGGCGGAGAGCCTTCGAAAACACGTTTCACATTCGACCGGCCGGGCGCCGCGTCCGGCGCCGGCCGAATGATCCGTTTCTGGAGAGGGAGAGACCGATGAACCGTTCGCTGAAACTGACGCTCGCCGCCGCCGCCTCCGCGCTCGCCGCCGTCGCCGCGACCGGCGGCGCCGTCGCCTTTTGCGGCTTTTACGTCGCCAAGGCCGACACCAAGCTTTTCAACAAGGCCTCGAAAGTCGCGATCATGCGCGACGGCGACCGGACCGTGATGACGATCTCGAACGACTATCAGGGACCGCTGACGGAATTCGCGATCGTCATCCCGACGCCCGTCGTGCTTGAGGAAGGCCAAATCCATGTCACGGACAATGCGATCCTCGATCATCTCGACGCCTACACGTCGCCGCGCCTCGTTGAATATTTCGACGAGGATCCCTGCCGCGTCTACGCCCGCGAGGAAATGGCGATGGCCGCGCCCGCCGCCGCCGCGCTCGACAAGGCCGAGGCCAAACGCCGCGCCGACGCGCTCGGCGTCACGGTCGAGGCCGAATACACCGTCGGCGAATATGACATCCAGATCCTGTCGGCGAAGGAATCGGGCGGGCTTTCGACCTGGCTCAAAGAAAACGGCTACAAGGTTCCGGACGGCGCCGAGGGGGCGCTTGCGAGCTACATCAAGCAGGGAACGAAATTTTTCGTCGCAAAGGTCAATCTCGAAGAACAGGCTGAAACCGGCCTCAAATATCTCCGCCCCCTGCAACTCGCCTTCGAGTCGCCGAAATTCCTCCTGCCGATCCGGCTCGGCATGGCGAACGCCAATGGCAAGCAGGAATTGTTCGTCTTTCTTCTGTCGCGCAAGGGCCGCATCGAGACGGCGAATTATCGCACGGTTCGCCTTCCCTCCGACATGGACGTGCCGCTCTATGTGAAGGAGGAATTCGGCGATTTCTACAAGGCGATGTTCTCTGAGAGCGTCGTCAAGGAAAACGAGCGGGCCGTCTTTCTCGAATATGCCTGGGACATGAATTGGTGCGACCCTTGCGCCGCCGATCCCCTGTCGAACGCGGAGCTGCAAGAACTCGGCGTCTACTGGCTTGACGGCGAGGGCGGCGCGGGCCTGCGCCGGCCGCAGCCGCAAAGCGCCGACGTGTTCGTGACGCGACTCCATCTCAGCTATGACAATGCGCATTTTCCCGAAGACCTCTTCTTCAAGGAAACCGGCGATCGATCAAATTTCCAGGGCCGCTATGTGCTGCGCCATCCTTATAGGGGCGAGGCCAAATGCGAGGCGGGCAAGGCCTATCGCGCCGCCCTGCCCGATCGCTTCGAAAAAGAGGCGCAAACGCTTGCGAGCCTCACCGGCTGGGACATCGACGACATCCGCGAGCGGATGAAAGAGCAAGGGCAGCCCTTCGACCCGCCGAAAAAAACGCTCTGGTGGAAGAGGCTCTGGGGCGGCGACAAGAACAACGGATAGGCGGCTATCATTCCGGGCGCCCGCGCGAGGCGGCGAACCCGGAATCCAGCCTGCCGACTCCGTTTCCGGACCCCGGGTTCGAGCTGCGCTCGCCCTGGGACGACGGGAAAAGGGCGAGCCTCAACAGGCGCCAAAGCGGCGGGCGATCATCTCGATCGGCGCGCCCGCCCGCCCTGACCGGCGCGATTGTCCTGCGCGCTTTGCTGCATGATCGCGCCGAGCCCGCCGGGGTCTGGCAATATATCGTCCGTATAAATCTTATCGAGGCCGAAGCGACGCAGAATGACGAGGCCCGCCTCGATCTGCTTGCGGGTCAGATCGTTCTTCCAGCTTGCGACAGGCGACTCGCCGTTCACGATCGTGGCTTTCCTTGTCGCCATCGCGCTCGGCCTCTCATGCAGGGCGAGCGCGCGGGCGAGCCTCGCCTCGCTCGCTCCCGCGCCGATGAAGTCGAAAACATTCTGCAAGGCGTCCGCCGGATTGAGGTAGACGTCCTCATAGAAGAGGACATGAATTTCGCCCCTCGAAAACTGGCGCAAGGGCGCCGAGTTGATGACCGCCCAGATGAGGACCTGCCGCGCGATGTAGTCCTCGCCCGCAAAGTCGATGAGGTCGAGATAGGGCGCGAGATGATCCTCAACGAGTTTCGGCTGGGAGAGAAAGTCCTTCGGGTCCGTCATCCACCGCATCCGCCGCGCCCGGCGTTTCGAGGCGGCGACGGCGAAAGGATGACGCAGAAGCAGGACCGGCTTCACATGAGGCGAAAATGTCAGGGCCCAGCGCGCCAGGAGATTGGCGAAGATGTCCTTGATGAGAAGGCCGCGATAGAGCCGGACGCGGTTCTCCCGATCGGCCCTCTGGCTGATATAGCGGCCCGACAGGACGCTTTCGATAAAAGGCCGCGCCGAGACGCAGTCTTCGCCCGGCCGCAGATAGGCGTGCGGCTTGAGGCCCGCCGCGCGCGCGCCCGGTTCGTCGAAAGGATGGATCGGCTCGAAAAGATTCCGGCGGCGGCCGTCGGCGTTGATGAGGTCGCCGACCCAGGTCGTGCCGCTGCGGCCGTCTCCTAAAAGCCAGACAACGTCGCGATAGGCGCGAAACCGGCGATTGGCGGCGAGCGCGGCCTTGCGCAGCCGCCAGCGCTCCCAGGAAATCCGGCGATTAATACGCTGAACAATCCGCACGCCGACAATACTAGTCAATATTGATCTGTTTAAATAGCCGCCGGATGTATGCTTACATATCTTTCATGGTTATTAACTTCCATCTCTTTCTGGGCCGACATGTTCGGTGGAGCCGCACGCGCCAGGCGATGAGGGGGTCTTCCGTCGCGACCGAACTCTACTAGAGTTGGTCAATGGCCAATCTGCTGACGCTTCTCCGCATTCTACTCATCGTCCCCTTCACGGCGGCGTTCCTTTGGGACGCTTCCTGGAACATGAGCGTCGCCTTTTGCTTTTTCGCAGCCTCGGCGTTGACGGACTTCTTCGACGGCTATGTCGCAAGAAAGCGCAACGAAGTCTCCGCGCTCGGCGCCGCGCTCGATCCGATCGCGGACAAGCTGCTCGTCGCGGCCGCGCTTTTTCTCCTCGTTCGCAACGGGGTCGTGCGCGAGGCGGGCGTCGTCGCGGCGATTGTCATCGTCTTGCGCGAAATCCTCGTCTCCGGCCTGCGCGAGGCCCTGGCGCGCCGAGGCGAAGCGCTCGCCGTCACGGGGCTCGCCAAATGGAAAACGGCCGGCCAGCTCCTCGCCGTCGGGGCGCTCCTCGCGGCGGCGCCGGGCGGGATCGCCGGCGAGGGGCTGCGCCCCCTTGCGTCCGGGCTCCTCTGGCTCGCCGCCGTCCTTACCTTCTGGACCGGCGCGGACTATGCTTCGAGAGCGGCCGCCTTGCTCTCGCGGCCGATGAGGTGACCGATGGCGGATCCGCAACGGATCGGCGAAGAGCCCGCGCATATACTCATCGTCGACGATGACGACCGCATTCGCGCGCTGCTGAAGCGCTATCTGACGGACAACGGCTTTCGCGCCTCCGTCGCCGCGGACGGCGAGGCGGCGCGCAAACTACTCGGCGGCGTCGATTTCGACCTTCTCATAGTCGACGTGATGATGCCGCGGCTGTCGGGCTTTGACTTGACCGAAAAGGTCCGGGCGCTCTCCGACGTGCCGATCCTTCTTCTCACCGCGCGCGGCCTGCCGGCGGACCGCATCGAAGGCCTTGAGCGGGGCGCCGACGATTATCTTTCAAAGCCCTTCGATCCGCGCGAGCTTTTATTGCGCGTCAATGCGCTGCTGCGCCGCGCGCGCCCCGCCGCGCGTGAAAGACAGGTGTTGCGCTTCGGAGACTGTTCTTTCGCCCCGGCGCGCGGCGAATTGCGGCGCGGGGAAACGCTGATCAAGCTCACATCGGGCGAGCTTGCGCTCATGCGCGCGCTTGCGCAAAAGCCGGGACAGGCGATCTCGCGCAGCGCGCTCGCCGAGCAGACCTCGGCCATGATGGAGCGCTCCGTCGACGTGCAGGTGACGCGCCTCAGAAAGAAAATCGAGGACGATCCGAGGGCGCCCATTTATCTCCAGACCGTGCGCGGGGTCGGTTATGCGCTGATGCCGGACTAGCCGCATGTTGCGCCGCTACCTGCCGAAAAGCCTTTATGCGCGAGTGCTCGTTATCGTCATCCTGCCGCTTTTCTTGATGCAGTCCGTCATCACCTATGTGTTTTTTGACCGTCATTGGGATCTCGTCAGCGCCAATCTCGCGGCGGACACGGCGGGCCAGATCGCGCTTGTCGCGCGGCTCTTTGAAACCGCGCGCGACCCCGATGAGCGGCGCAGCCTCGAACAGCGCGCCCTTGAAGACATGGACATCAATGTGCGCTTCGAGCCCGGCCAGAGCATTCCGGCGCAGGACAACAGGTCCATTTTCGCGCTTTACAACGATACGCTCGACGCCGCGCTCGGCGAGCGGCTCGACAAGGATTATTGGTTCGACACGTCGAGTTGGCCCGCCTATGTCGAGATCCGCGTCCAGCTCGACGACGGCTATCTCGTTTTTCTGCCCCGGCGCGAGCGCGTCTTTGCGACGACGGGGCCGCTCTTCGTTCTCTGGCTCGTCGGCACGACCGTGCTGCTCGGCTGGGTCGCGATCATTTTTTTGAGAAACCAGGTGCGCTCGATCCTGAAGCTCGCCGACGCCGCCGAAGCCTTCGGACGCGGGCGCGACGCGCCGCATTACCGCCCGTCAGGCGCGACCGAGGTCAGGCGCGCCGGCAAAGCCTTCATCGCCATGCGCGAGCGCATCAAGCGGCATATGCATCAGCGAACCGCAATGCTCGCCGGCGTCAGCCACGACTTGCGCACGCCCCTCACGCGGCTGAAGCTCGCTCTCGCAATGGAGCCAGAGACGCCGGAGATCGAAGCGCTCAAGGCCGACGTCCTCGAAATGGAGCGCATGGTCGAGGCCTATCTCAATTTTGCGCGCGACATCGCCGCCGACAACGATCCGCAATCGATTGACGTGGCGAGCCTCATAAACGAAATCGCCGACGAGACCGGGCGCTCGGGCCGCGCCATTCTGACCGAGGTCGAGGCGGGGCTGAAGGTCGCCGCGCGCCGCGACGCCCTGAAACGCGCCGTCAACAATCTCGTCGCCAACAGCCTCAAATATGCCGACCATGCGTGGCTGTCGGCGCGGCGGGTCGGCGGCCAGGTCGAGATCGTCGTCGATGACGACGGGCCGGGGATTCCGCCTGAGAAATATGGCGAGGCGTTCAAGCCCTTCACCCGGCTCGACGAGGCCCGCAACCTCAATCAGAGCGGCGTCGGGCTCGGCTTGTCGGTCGTCCGCGATATCGCCCGAAGCCACGGCGGCGAGGCCCATCTCGCCAAGGCGCCGCAAGGGGGCCTCAGGGCCATTTTGCGCCTGCCGGCGTGACAAAAAGCGGAATTTCGACAATAGCGACGGAAAATTTGCTTTCGGTCGTGTAATATCCGTCAAAAGCGGCGGTCACCTTTGCTCAAGAAGCGGCAGGACGACGTGATGTTGGGAGGTCAGGCGGCCCGGCCGAGGCGGGCGCTGGCGACGCTTGGCGTCGTCGCGGCGAGCCTCGTCGTCGGTCTCCTCGCCGGCCTTTTTATCGTCGGGCCTTTCACTGCCGGCAAGGACGGCGCGCCGGCCTCGCTGGCCAGCGGCGCGGGCGGACGGCCTCCGGGCTTTGGCGGCCCCGGCGGCGCCCGGCCGGCCGCCGTCACCCTTGTGCGCCCGACCGAGACGACGATCGAAGAAACGGCGACGGCGGTCGGCACCGGCCGCGCCGTCCAGAGCCTCACCCTCACCGCCGATGTCGCCGGGATTATCACCCGGCTTCTGATCGAGCCGGGCGCGACCGTCGAGGCGGGCGCCCCCCTCGTCGTCCTTGAAAAAGAGCAGCAGGAAATCGCCCTCGCGCGCGCGCGGGCCGACCATGCGATCGCCAAGACCAACGCCGCGCGGTTTGAAGGCCTCGTCGCGGACGAGGCGGCCTCCGCGCTCGAATTCGAGTCGGCGAAGAACACCCTGAGCGCGGCGACGGCCGCCCTGAAACAAGCCGAATATGAACTCGCGCGCCGCACCATTCGCGCGCCCTTCGCCGGCGTCGTCGGCCTCACCCGCCTCGATATCGGCGATTATCTCACCATCGGCGCCACCATCACGACGATCGACGATGTTTCATCGCTCCTCGTCGACTTCGTCATTCCCGAACGCGCGTCGGCCTTTGTCAAAGAGGGCCTTGAGGTCACCGCAACGGCGCAGGCCTCAACGGGGCTCGTCGTCAAAGGAAAGGTGCGCGCCGTCGACAGCCGCGTCGATTCCGCGAGCCGCACGCGCCGCATCGAGGCGATCCTCGACAATGAGAACGGCGCGCTGATCCCCGGCTCGACCTTCGCGATCACTCTCGTCGTTCCGGGCCGAAAAGCGTTAAGCGCGCCTGATCTCGCCGTGCAATGGGACCGCGCCGGCGCCTATGTCTGGAAAGCCAATGACAAAGGGACCGCCGAACGCGTTCCCGTCACCATCTTGCAGCGCAATGCGGACGCCGTCCTGATCGACGCCCCGCTCGCGACCTCGGATCTCATCGTTTCGGAAGGCGCGAGCATGGTGCGCCCCGGCGCCTTGTTGAAGGCCGTCGGGGACGGGCGCGCTTCGAGCCTTGAAACAACGTCAGCTTACTAACGGTTTGCATCGATGGGGCCCGCCATCCGCCAGGGAGATCGAAAAACGCCGACGACAATCCGGGGCGGGCGGCGATGAAACCGCAGGACGGCCAGAAAAGCTTTGTCGGCGTTTTCATCGAGCGGCCGATCCTCGCCTTGGTCCTGAGCCTCCTCATCGTTATCGCGGGCCTTGCGGCGCTGATGGGCGTCGAGGTGCGCGAGCTGCCCGAAGTCGACCAGCCCGTCGTCTCGGTCCAGACGCGCTATCCGGGCGCGACGCCCGAGTCGATCGATTCGGAAGTGACCGCGATCATCGAAAGCGCGATTTCGCAGGTCAATGGCGTTGAGTCGATCTCGGCGCGGTCCGAATTCGGCGCGAGCCGCGTCATCGTCGAATTCTCCACCAAAGCCGACATAGACGTCGCCGCGACGGATATAAAAAACGCCGTCGCGGCGGTCCAGCGCAACTTGCCCGAGGGCGCCGAAGAGCCGGTCGTCGTCAAGGCCGACGCCGACGGCCAGCCGATCGTGCGCATCGCCGTCTCCGCCGAAAAGATGAGCGAGGACGAGATCGGCTATCTCGTAGACAAGATTATCGTTCCCCGCCTGCAATCGATCGAGGGCGTCGCCGTCGCCGAGGCTTATGGGGTCAGGAACCGCGTCATCCGCGTGCGTCTCAATCCGGTCGAACTCGCCGCGCGCGGGGTATCCGTGGACGACATCGCCGCTCTCGTCCGGCGTTCGACCGTGAGCGCCCCCTCCGGGTCTCTGCGGAGCGACCGGCAGGAGCTTTTGATCCGCGCCGAGGCGCCCGTGACGAGTCCGGAAGAAATCGGCGCGCTCCGACTGAACGACGAAACACGCCTCTCCGACCTCGCGGTTGTCGAATGGGGTCTCCAAAGAGAGACGACAAGGATGCGCCAGGATGGGACGCGATCGGTCGGGATCGGTATTGTCCGCCAGGCGCAATCGAACACGATCGCCATCGCCAATGGCGTCCACGCCGCCATCAAAGAGCTGAAGCCGTCCCTGCCGGCCGGCGTCGACATCCGCGTCAATGTCGACGATTCGATTTTCATCAAACGCGCGATCGAGGAGGTTCTCATCAGCCTCGTTCTCGCGATCGGCATTGTTCTCCTCGTCATCTTCATGTTCTTGCGCTCGGCGAGCGCGACGCTCATTCCTGCGACGGCGATTCCGATCTCGTTGATCGGCACCGTCGCGGCGATCTGGCTTTGCGGATTTTCGATCAATATCCTCACCCTGCTCGCCCTTGTCATGGCGACGGGCCTTGTCGTCGACGACGCGATCGTCGTTACGGAGAATGTCCAGCGCTGGCGCGCCAAGGGCTACGGCAAGCGCGCGGCCGCCTATCTCGGCGCGCGCGAAATCGTTTTCGCGATCCTGTCGACCACGGCGACGCTCGCCGCCGTCTTCATTCCGATCTCCTTCCTGCCGGGCCAGGCGGGCCGCCTCTTTTCCGAATTCGGTTTTGTGGTCGCCTTTGCGGTCATTATTTCGTCCTTCGTCGCCTTGACGTTATGCCCGATGTTGACGGTTAAATTCGGCTCGAAGAATATCCCCGGCTCCTCCGCGAATTCATCGGCCTTCGCGCCCATGTCCGCGATCGGCAGGGTCGGCGCCGGTCTTTACGAAAAGGGGCTGTCATTGGCGCTGCGCGCGCCTTTTGTCTTTTTCGGAGCCGCCTGTCTGTTCGCCGCCGGCGCGGTTGTCGCCTTCAGCCTCATTCCGCGCGAACTGACCCCCGTTGAGGACCGCGGGCGGGTCTGGGTGAATGTCAACGTGCAGGAGAGCGCAAATTTTGAGTATCTCGTCGACAAGGCCGTCGAAGTCGAGCGGCGCATGCAGCGGTTCGTCGCGTCGGGTGAAGCGGAAAGCATCGCGTCGCTCATCGGCATGCGCTCGTCAACCCACGCGCCCGTGATTATGATCTTGAAAGACTGGTCCAAACGCGCGCGGTCCCAACAAGAGATCGAAGCCGAAATCCGCCCCCTGCTGTCCTCCATCCCGGGCGCGGATGTGCGGTTGGCGCGCTCGAACAGTCTCGGCATCAGGGGCGCGGGTCAGGGTCTCGTCTTCGCCGTCGCGGCGGAGGATTATAACGCGGCGGCCGACGTCGCCGAACAAATCGCGGCCCGCCTTGAGCAAAGCCCGATGATCGCCCGCGCCGATCTCGACTTCGAAACCTCTACGCCGCAACTCGACATTACGATTGACCGCGACGCCGCCGCGCGGCTCGGCGTCAATGTCGAATCGGTGGCGACGCTCGTCAACACGATGGCTTATGAATACAAGGCGTCCGAGCTTTTTATCGGCGATACGGTCGTTGACGTATATCTTTCGAGCGGCGGCGCGCCGATCGACGATCCCGGCGATCTCGCCAATCTCTTCGTCAAGACCCGAGACGGCTCCTTCGTTCCCTTGTCGCTGATCGCCTCGATCGACGAAAAAGCGGTCGCCGCCCGGCTTTCTCGCGAGGAACGCCGCCGCGCCGTGCCGGTGACCGCGACTCTCGCAAGCGACGCAAGACTCGGCGACGCCATCAAGGAGCTGCGCGCCGTCTCCAAGGATATCCTTCCCGACAATATGTCGATCCTCCTGATGGGCGAGGCGAAGCTCCTTCAGAACTCGACCGATTCAACGATCATCGTCTTCGCCTTTGCCGGCCTTATCGTGCTTCTTGTTCTCGCTGCGCAGTTCGAGAGCTTCGTCAATGCGATCGTCATTATGGTCACCGTCCCCTTCGGGCTTGCGGCGGCGGTCTATGCGATGGCGTTGACGGGCGGCTCGCTCAACTACTACAGCCAGATCGGCCTTGTACTGATTATCGGCATCATGGCGAAGAACGGCATTCTCATCGTCGAATTCGCGAACCAGCTCCGCGACAGGGGCCTGTCGGCGCGCGATGCGATCCATGAGGCGTCGATGACGCGGCTCAGGCCCGTTTTGATGACGGCGCTCTCGACGGTCTTTGGCGGCCTGCCGCTGGTGCTCGGATCGGGCGCGGGCGCTGAATCCCGAGCGGCGCTCGGCTGGGTCATCGTCGCCGGGCTCGGCTTTGCGACGCTCTTCACGCTTTTCCTCGTCCCGGCGAGCTATGCGCTTCTCGGCCGTTTCGCCGCGGTGCGCGGCCAGGAAGGCGCGCTCGTCGCCGAGGAGCTCGCCGACGGGCCCGCTGATGTCGAAGGCGGCCGCCTCAAGGCGGCGGAGTAGCGTCCCGTTCGGGCGCCCGTCAGTCAGCGAGTTCCGCCGCGCGGCGCGCCGCGGCGGCGACCGCCTCCTTGATGAGCGCGCGCAGGCGCTTTTCCCCGCCGTCGAGCACCTCAAGC